>JAOTYK010000038.1 GCA_029861955.1 Acidobacteriota bacterium | reverse complement strand
CTCAGGCCGAGGCGCTCGCCGGCGAGACCGACGCCGCGATCGATCGACTCGAAAAGCTGGTAGCACTCCAGAATCCGTTCGTCACCCGGGCATCCTTGCGAATCGACCCGGCCTGGGACTTCCTGCGGGACAACCCACGCTTCAAAGCACTCGTGAAGTAGACAAGGCGACAGAGAAAAGGGGACAGATTTATTTTTTCAGCGAAAAATAAATCTGTCCCCTTTTCTCTGTCCTCCTTCTCACAATAGACCGCCACCGTCCGCAGGTCCCCTTCCGAACACGCGCCCGCGACCCCACAATATCTCTGCGGGGGTGCAAGATTATGAAACCTGTAGCGGTCATGATGGACGGTAACGAGGCGGCAGCCCACGTCGCCTTTCGTACCAACGAGATCGCGGCGATCTACCCGATCACGCCCTCGTCGCCGATGGGTGAGCTGGCCGACGCCTGGTCCGCCCGCGGCGAGACCAATCTGTGGGGCACCGTCCCACGGATCATCGAGATGCAGTCCGAGGGTGGCGCCGCAGGCGCGGTCCATGGCGCGCTACAGACCGGCGCGTTGACGACGACCTTCACCGCCAGCCAGGGGCTGCTGCTGATGCTGCCCAACATGTACAAGATTGCGGGCGAGCTGACGTCGACGGTCTTCCATGTCGCGGCACGATCGGTCGCGGCCCAGGCGTTGTCGATCTTCGGCGACCACAGCGACGTGATGGCGGCGCGGATGACCGGCTGGGGCATGTTGTTTGCCGGCTCGGTGCAGGAGGTGATGGACTTCGCGTCGATCGCCCAGTCCGCGACCCTGGCCAGTCGCGTGCCGATGCTGCATGTCTTCGATGGCTTCCGCACATCCCACGAGATCGCCAAGGTCCATCGACTGACGGACGCACAGCTGCGCGAGATGATCGATGACGAGCTGGTGCGCGCGCATCGCGATCGCGGGCTGTCCCCTGACCGACCGTTCATCCGTGGCACCGCACAGAACCCCGACGTCTTCTTCCAGGCTCGCGAGTCGGTCAATCCGTACTACCTGGCGGCGCCGGAGATCGTGCAACAGACCATGGATCGCTTCGCCAAGGTCACCGGCCGCAAGTATCGGCTGTTCGACTATGTCGGCGCGCCCGACGCCAAGCGGGTGCTGGTGTTGATGGGGTCCGGCGCCGAGACGGTGGACGAGACCGTCGCCCACATGCGCTCTCGCGGAGAGAAGGTCGGCGTAGTCAAGGTGCGGCTCTATCGGCCGTTCGCGGTGCAGGCGTTCCTGAAGGCGTTGCCGACCACGGTCGAGTCCATCGCGGTGTTGGATCGCACGAAGGAGCCGGGCTCGGTCGGCGAACCGTTGTACCAGGATGTGGTCACCGCGCTTCACGAGGGACCATGGAAGGGAAAGCTGCCGCATGTCGTCGGTGGGCGTTACGGGCTGTCGTCGAAGGAGTTCACACCGGCGATGGTCAAGGGTGTCTTTTGCCTGTTGCGTAAGAAAGCACCACGCAACCACTTCACCGTCGGCATCCACGACGATGTGACCCACACAAGCATCGAGTACGACCCGTCCTACACGACCGAGACTGCCCAGGTCATGCGTGCCGTCTTCTGGGGGCTGGGCTCCGACGGGACCGTCGGCGCCAACCAGAACACGATCAAGATCATCGGCGAGCGCACGCCGAATCATGCGCAGGGCTACTTCGTCTACGACTCGAAGAAGGCCGGCGCGCGGACCGTCTCGCACCTGCGCTTCGGGCCGCAGCCGATCAAGAGCGCCTACCTGATCGGGCGTGCCAACTTCATCGGCGTCCATCAGTTCGGTTTTCTGACGCGCTACGACGTGCTGGGTTGTGCCGAGGACGGAGCCACGGTGTTGTTGAACGCGCCGTATCCACCCGACGAGGTGTGGCAGAACCTGCCGCAGACCGTACAGCAACAGATCGTCGACAAGTGTCTGTCGGTCTACGCCATCGATGCCTACCGTGTCGCGAATGAGCTGGGGCTTGGCGCACGGATCAACACGATCATGCAGACCTGCTTCTTCGCCATCAGCGGCGTGCTGCCGCGGGACGAGGCGATCGACATGATCAAGCAGGCGATCCGCGATAGCTACGGCAAGCGTGGCGAGATCGTGGTTCGCCGTAATTTCGCCGCGGTCGATGCCAGCCTGGGACAGCTCCACGAGATCGCGGTGCGCTCCTCCGCCGACAGCGGCATCAAGATGCCACTGCCGGTCGCGGAACACGCGCCGACGTTCGTGCGCGAGGTGACCGGAGCGATGATCGCAGGTAGCGGCGACGGGCTCCCCGTCAGCGCCTTGCCGGTGGACGGAACGTACCCGAGTGGAACGGCCCAGTGGGAGAAACGCAACATCGCCCGGGAGGTGCCCGTCTGGGACCCCGACACCTGTATCCAGTGTGGCAAGTGCGTGCTGGTCTGTCCCCACGCGGTGATTCGCGGCAAGCTGCTGGACCCCAGGGAACTGAAGACGGCGCCGGACGGTTTCCTGGCGGCGAAGGCCCGTTGGCGCGAGCGTTCCGACCAGCAGTACACGCTGCAGGTCGCCGTCGAGGACTGCACCGGCTGCCGACTGTGTGTAGAGATCTGCCCCGCCAAGAACAAGCAGGCGGTCGGCCTCAAGGCGATCAACATGGAGGCGGTCGAGCCGCTTCGTGAACAGGCACGACAGCACTGGCAGTTCTTCAGCGATCTCCCGGCCAACCGCCCGGAGAGCGACCTGCCGCTGGCGCAGGTGAAGAACGTTCAGCTTCTGGATCCGCTGTTCGAGTTCTCGGGGGCCTGTGCGGGTTGTGGCGAGACGCCCTACCTGAAGCTTGTCAGCCAGCTGTTCGGCGATCGCTCGATGATCGCCAACGCCACCGGCTGTTCCAGTATCTACGGCGGCAACCTGCCGACGACACCCTGGTCGGTCAACAAGGAAGGTCGCGGTCCCGCCTGGTCCAACTCTCTGTTCGAGGACAACGCCGAGTTCGGCCTGGGGATGCGTGTCACGCTGGACAAGCAGATCGAGTATGCCCGCGAGCTACTGGTCCGGATGAAGTCGACGATCGGCCAGGAGCGGGTCGATGCGCTGCTTGACGGTATGGACGACATCGACGCCCAGCGTGAACGGGTCAAGGACCTGAAGACGCGGCTGGCCACGGATCACTCGCCCGAGGCGCGGGATCTGCTGGGTCTGGCCGATCGTCTGGTCCGCAAGACGGTGTGGATCGTCGGCGGTGACGGCTGGGCCTACGACATCGGCTTCGGTGGCCTGGACCATGTGCTGGCCAGCGGTCGCAACGTCAACCTACTGGTCCTGGATACGGAGGTCTACTCCAACACCGGCGGCCAGTCGTCGAAGGCGACACCGCTGGCGGCGGTGGCCAAGTACGCCGCGGCCGGCAAACCCACACCGAAGAAGGACCTGGGGTTGATGGCGATGGGCTACGGCAACGTCTACGTCGCGTCGATCGCGATGGGGGCCGGCGACACGCAGACGGTCAAGGCGATCCTCGAGGCCGAGTCCTACGACGGCCCGTCGTTGATCATCGCCTACAGCCACTGCATCGCCCACGGCATCGATATGACCAAGGGCCTGCAGCAACAGAAACTGGCGGTGGACTCGGGCTACTGGCCGCTCTATCGCTTCGATCCCCGTCGCGATGCTGACGGAGACAACCCCCTGCAACTGGATTCGAAGGCACCCAGCATTCCGTTGGAGACCTACGCCTACAATGAGAACCGCTACCGGATTCTGAAGCAGAGCGCGCCGGCGCAGGCGGCAACGTTGATGAAGGCCGCGCAGCAGGTGGTGACGGATCGCCGTCGTCAGTACGAGGAACTGGCCGAGAAGAGGACGAGGGAATCATGAATCTAACCACCAGCTACCTCGGCCTGTCGTTGAAACACCCGGTCGTCCCGTCGGCCTCGCCGCTCTCGTACACGTTGGATGGCATCCGCAACCTGGAAGACGCCGGCGCCTCCGCCGTGGTGATGTACTCGTTGTTCGAGGAGCAAATCGAGGCAGAGAGTCATCTGGTCGATCACTACCTGGATTACGGAACCCACAGCCATGCCGAGGCGTTGGACTATGCGCCGGAGATGGACTCGTACAACGTGGGGCCGGATGCCTATCTCGATCTTGTCCGTCGCGCGAAGCAGGCGCTAGACGTGCCGTTGATCGGCAGCCTGAATGGCGACTCCAAGGGTGGCTGGGTCAAGTACGCCCGTCATATCGAGGAGGCCGGCGCCGATGCGCTGGAGCTGAACATCTATTACATCCCCACCGACCCGGAGGTTGACGGGGCAGCCGTCGAGCAACGATACGTCGACGTCATCAAGGCGGTCCGTGCGGAGGTCTCGATCCCGGTCGCCGTCAAGGTCGGACCGCACTTCAGCGCGTTTGCGAATGTGGCGCGTCGTTTCGCCGAGGCCGGAGCCGACGGTCTGGTGATCTTCAATCGCTTCTACCAGCCGGACTTCGACCTGACCGAGTTGGAGATCGTGCCCCATCTGGTGCTCAGCGATCCCCACGAACTTCGCCTACCCCTGCGCTGGACGGCGCTGCTGTACGGGCGAATTCCCGTCGACCTGGCGATCACCAGTGGGGTTCACGGACACGAGGACGTGTTGAAGGGCTTGATGGCCGGGGCTAAGGTGACGATGATGACCTCGCAACTGTTGCGCAACGGTGTCGGGCGCATCGGTGAAGTCGTCGAGAAGATGACACGCTGGATGGAATACAACGAATACGAATCCGTCGTGCAGATGCAGGGCAGCATGAGTCAGAAGAACGTCGCCGACCCCACGTCCCTGGAGCGGGCCAACTACATGCGAGTCTTGCAATCGTGGAATCCACCGGTTTGATTCAGGAAGGAGACCACCGTTTTCAGTCGCTCCGCTGCCTCGTGGGCGACACCCCGATGCTGTCGATCCACTGCCGCTATCGCGGTAAGGAGACGACGGTTCACGCGAAGTTCGAGATCCGCAATTTCACCGGCAGCATCAAGGACCGGATGGCCTTGCGGATCCTCGAGGATGCGTATCGGGAAGGTGCCCTGCCCCAGGACGCCATCATCGCCGAGGCGACCAGCGGCAACACCGGCATCTCGTTCGCTGCGGTGGGTCGCGCGTTGGAGCACCGCGTTCGGATCTACATGCCGGACTGGATGAGCCGCGAGCGGGTCGAGGTGATCCGCAGTCTGGGCGCCGACGTCGTGCCGATCTCGCCGGAAGAGGGTGGCTTCAAGGGCGCCATCGCCGGTGCCGAGGCCTTTGCGTCCGAACACGATAACGTCTTCCTGCCACGACAGTTTGACAGTGCCGCCAACGTCGAGGCCCATCACGACACGACGGCGCCGGAGCTGCTGGCGCAGTTGAGGTCCCGCGGTGTGCGGCCGACGGCGTTCGTCGCCGGTGTC
Source organism: Acidobacteriota bacterium (assembly GCA_029861955.1). NCBI lineage: Bacteria > Pseudomonadati > Acidobacteriota > Acidobacteriota bacterium. Next base: position 21,119 of record JAOTYK010000038.1, on the reverse strand, counting down.
GGCACGGGTGGCACCGTCATGGGGGTCGGCTTCTATCTGCGCGAGCATGTACCCGGCATCACCATCCATCCCCTGGAGCCGGCCAACTCGCCGACGCTGCGCACCGGAAAGCGGACGGGCAAACATCGGATTCAGGGCATCAGCGACGAGTTCATTCCGTCGATCGTGCATCTGGACGAAGTGGATGAGCTGGTCGACGTCTGGGACGGCGATGCGATCATCGCCGCACAACGGCTGGCCTCGGAGTTGGGGCTGGGTGTGGGGATCAGCTCGGGTGCCAACCTGCTGGGTGCGCTGCAGATCGCCCACGCCCAGGGCAAGTACGCGGCCGTGGCGACGGTCTTCCCCGACTCCAACAAGAAGTACTTCACCACCGACCTCTGTCGCGAAGAGCCGCTGGAGCCGCACTACCACTGCGCCGAGCTAGAGCTGTTGGGCTGTCGGGTCACCCCACCGGTGGACTACACTTAGCCCGACCATGTGGGCCCGCAAACAACTGCCGATCGCCGGCCTGGCGCTGCTGGCGATCGCGCTGCATCTGATCCTCGGTAGTCGTGTCCCACTGTATGTCGCGCTGATCCTGGGTGGCCTGCCGCTCGTCATCGATCTCACGCTGAAACTGGTGCGTCGCGAGTTCGGCTCGGACCTGCTGGCGGGCATCTCGATCGTGACGGCGATCCTGCTGGACGAGTACCTGGCGGGCACGCTGGTCGTGTTGATGCTCTCCGGCGGTGAGGCGATCGAGCAGCTGGCGGTGCGTCGGGCCTCGTCGGTGCTGAAGGCGCTGGCCAATCGCATGCCGTCGACGGCTCATCGACAACGCGACGGAGAGTTGGAAGAGATCACGCTGGATGACGTGCGGGTCGGCGACACGTTGGTGGTCCTGCCCCACGGCGTGGCACCCGTCGACGGCACGGTGGTCGGAGGGCACGGCGTCATGGACGAGGCGTTCCTGACCGGCGAGCCCTACGTCGTATCGAAGACACCGGGTTCGCAGATCATCTCGGGCGCGATCAACGGCGAACACGCGTTGACGCTCCAGGTCGATCGTCTGCCGGTGGACTCCCGTTACGCGGCCATCATGCGGGTCATGCGGCAGTCGGAACAACAACGCCCCCGCATCCGCCGACTTGGAGATCGGCTTGGCGCGTTCTACACGCCTCTGGCCGTCACGCTTGCGTTGATTGCGTGGGCCATCAGCGGTGAGGCGGTGCGGTTCCTGGCGGTGCTGGTGGTGGCGACTCCCTGTCCGCTGCTGATTGCGATCCCGGTCTCGATCATCGGCTCGATCTCGCTGGCGGCGCGGCGGGGCATCATCGTGCGGGATCCGGCGGCGCTGGAGACGGTCGACCGTTGTCGGACGGTGATCTTCGACAAGACCGGGACGCTGACCTACGGACGACCGGAGCTGACGGAGATCGTCAGCGCGGACGGTGTCGACTCGCGGGAGGTTCTGGGATTCGTCGCCAGCCTCGAGCGTTACTCGAAGCATCCCCTCGCCGGTGCCGTGGTACACGCCGCCAAGGAGCTGAAGCTTGCCGACGCCGAACGGATCCGCGAGGTTCCGGGCGAGGGTCTCCTCGGCATCGTGCGTGGGCGCCGGGTTCACGTCACCGGTCGCGATCGACTGGGCGACGATGTGACGCAGCTGCCGGAGATCGTCGGCGGCCTGGAGTGTGTCGTGTTGCTGGACGGCGTCTACGCCGCGACGCTTCGCTTCCGCGACGAGCCGCGAAGCGAGGGCGTCGACTTCATTCGGCACCTGACCCGGCGTCATCACTTCGAGCGGGTGTTGCTTGTTTCCGGGGATCGCGAATCGGAAGTGCGCTACCTGGCCGACCGTGTCGGAATTACGGAAGTCTACGCGGAGCAGTCTCCCGAACAGAAACTGGCGATCGTCCAGGCCGAGACGGCTCGCGCACCGACGGTCTTCGTCGGCGACGGCATCAACGACGCGCCTGCTCTTGTCGCGGCGACCGTCGGCATCGCGCTGGGACAACACCACGAGGTGACCAGCGAGGCGGCGGGCGCCGTCGTGATGGACAGCACCCTGACCCGCGTCGACGAGTTCTTCCACATCGGAAGTCGCATGCGCTCGATCGCAATGCAGAGTGCGGTCGGCGGCATGGCGCTCAGCGTGGTCGGCATGGGCTTCGCCGCCGTCGGGCTGTTGACACCGGTGCTCGGTGCGCTGGTGCAGGAGGTGATCGACGTGATCGCCGTCCTCAACTCCACCCGCGCAGCCCTGAAACCCCGGTCGTTGAGCGATATCTAAAAGGGGACAGATTTATTTTTCCGTTTCGCAGCGAAACAGGAAAAATAAATCTGTCCCCTTTTAGTCATCGACGTATCGACGGTAGAGCGCGCGGGGGGCGAGGCAGCCCAGCCAGCCGAGGACGGCGCTGGAGCGTAGCCAGAACGGGCCTTCCCAGTAGTCCAGGTAGCCACGGTAACTGGACCAGCGCCATTCCTCCGGGCGATCGACAAGACCGGCCTCGACTGGGTTTCGGTGGATGTAGCGGGTCACGCCCAGGAGGTGTCGACCGACTTCCAACGGGAGAACGCGCGGCGCACCGATCTCCTCCGTCAACTCCGCTTCAAGGAAACGGATCGCACGCCGTAACTCGGACTCCGTTGTGCGAACCAATAGGTGGTAGTGGTTCCCCATCGCGCAGTAGGCATGGACGACGACCGGACGTTCCGTCGCGATCTTGCCGAGGTTTATGACGAATCGATCCGCGGCATCCTCGGTGGAGAATAGTGATTCACCAACCGGCGCGTGATTCATCACATGGAACCAGCGACCCTCGAGGACCCTGGGGAGTCGGTTGGTGGGACGGATCGGTGTTGACACGCAGGTAACATTTTCATGCTCTACGGCAAAAGACAATCCGATCGATCGGCCAAATGGTTTCGGATCGGAGACCAAGAAAGGGAACACTAAAAAGGGGACAGATTTATTTTTCCGTTTCGCTGCGAAACGAGAAAAATAAATCTGTCCCCTTTTTAGTGTTCCGGCGGCGCCGACGTCTGGCGGACCTCCTTCTCGACCCGCTCCAGCTCCGGCAGCCCTTCCTTGGCCGACAGCTTCTCGATGACACGGGCCTTGGGCAGCACCCGTGTCTCGTACGACGCCACGGCCTTGTTGTAACCCTCGACGGCGGTGCCGAGATTCTTGCCGACCCGGGCGATGTGCCCCTGGAAGGTCTTCAACCGATCGTGGAGCTCCGACGTCTCGTCCCAGATCTGTTGCGCATTGGCGGCCAGTATCTCCTGCTGCCAGTAGAGACTGACGGTCTTCAACAACGCGATCAACGTCACCGGTGTCGCGATGAGAATCTTCTTCTCCATCGCCTCCTGTTGGAGGTCGGGCTGCACGGCAAACGCCGCCGACGCCACGCTCTCGATGGGGATGAACATCACCGTATAGTCCACCCGCCCCCCGACAAGCTTCGGGTAGTCCCGCTTGGCCAATTCCAGCATGGTCGTGCGGACGATCTTGCCGTGGGATTCCAGATGGACCTTCTGCTGCGCAGGGTCATCGGTCTCCATCGCCTTCTCGTACTCGGTGAAGGGCACCTTCGAGTCGATCGGAATCCGCCCCTCACCGGGGAGCACCACCACCATGTCTGGCCGGCCGTCGCTCTCTCCCTGATCCTGTTCCACGAAGTCGCAGTGTTCCGTCATGCCGGCGACGTCGACGATGTTGCGCAGGGCCATCTCGCCCCACTTGCCGCGGGACTGGCTGGAGCCGCGTAGCGCCGTCGACAACGACTGGCTTGCCTCTTCCACCGCCTTGGTCTGCTGGGACAGACCGACCACCTGCTGATGCAGCGAACCGAACTCCTTGATCCGCTGCTCCTCGATCCGGCGATGCATCTCCTGGAACGTTTCCATCTTCTCGCGAACGCCGTCGAACTGTTTCTCGATGGCCTCGTGACGTTGGGTCAGCTCCGTCGCATGCTTCTCTTCCGTGCGACCCAGCCGCTCCTCGGCATGCTTGAGGAACTCCTCGCGGTTCTCCTTCAGCTGCTCGGCGGAGAAGGCCTGGATGCTCTCTTTCAGGGTCTCGCGGTCGAGCTTGATCTGATCCAGCTGTTCCCGGGCGGCATCCCGCTGGGCCTCGGCCCGGGCGATCTCGACCTGATCCTCCGCAGATCGACCCCGTCGTTTCATCAACGACGCAAGTACGAAGCCGACGATCAGGGCGCCGACGACCCACAGGGCAAGTTCCATCAGATGACCTCGTCCCCCATGTTACCCAATCCTCGGGATGCGGTGTAGCCTCATAATCCGGAGGCCAACTTGAGATCGAAACGTCGTGTCGCGTTTTTCTTGTTTCTTATGTGTGGGACCGGCGGCCTGACCCTCGCCGACTCCTGCCCACCCATCGAAAACGTCCGATCGGTGCTGTCGCCGGGGACACTGCTGCTGCTCGGCGAGCTCCACGGCACCCACGAGAGCCCGGGATTCGCCGCCGACGTCCTCTGTCATGCGACACGGAAGAAGGGCGAGGTAATCCTTGGGGTCGAACTATCCGGCGATATTCAGCAGGCCATCGACACCTTCATCGACTCCGAAGCGACCGAGGCCGATCGCGCGGCACTGATCAGCGGAAACATCTGGACGCGAAGTTATCAGGACGGACGCAACAGCGGAGCGATGGTCGATCTATTGGCGTCGGTGGCTGCATTGCGACGTGACGGAAAGAAGATCCGTGTCCAGACCTTCGACGCGACACCGGGAAACGGATCGGTCCGCGATCGCGCGATGGCGGAGCGACTGATCGCCAGCATCAAGAACAACCCGAAGGCGATCCATGTCGTGCTGACCGGGAACGCCCACAGCCGTACGGCCCGGGGCGGTCGACAGGGTCGAGACTTCGAACCGATGGGGTACCTCGTCAAGGAGAGCAAGGTCGCCCGTCGAACCATCGCCCTGGATGTCTCTCACTCCGGCGGGTCGGCGTGGATCTGTGCCCCCGATTGCGGCGTGGTCCAGCTGGTAGGCCACGGCGACGATGCGACCGGGGTCATCGAGATGAACGACGACACACGCACGTCCGGTCATGACGGCATCTATCGGATCGGTTCGATTTCGGCCTCGGCCCCGGCGGTTCAGGGAAACGTTCTCTTCGCCGAACTCGACCTCATGCTGGCCCCGGTCAGCGATAGGCCGACTGCCGACGACGATTGGCCGGAGCAGGACGCCGAGACGTTGGCGGCGTTCCAGGGTTTCTGGGAGGCCTATCAGTACGGCTCCGTCTCGTGGACGCTCGACGTAGACGGTGCCAGATTCCGTGGCGTCCTGGGGGAGGACGACTGGTACGAAGGCACGATCCGCGTCCGACGCGATAAGACCCCGCACGAGATGGACTTCCAGATCGAGGACTGCGTCTGCAGTTACAAGCAGATGTCGAGTCTCTCGATCTTCCGTGAAGATGACAAGACGATCGTTGTGGCCGCCCCATCACCCGGCTCGCCGCGACCGCTGTTCTTCAACAAGAACGACGGAACGATGGTCGAGCTGCGACGGGCGGAGCGCCCTAGTCCGTAAACTCCGCGGTGGTCTGTCGCTTGCGGTTGACGACCAGACGAGTCACATCGGGACGAGAGTAATGCCCCACCACGTCCAGACTGTGTCGTTCCTGTCGAACCAGGTCGTGATCGAGGGTCGCGATCCGTAACACCTCGTCATCGGTGGCAGGTTCCAGCACCCACTCGCCCGTCGGATCTGCAAGACACGATCCACCGTTGGCCATCACCTCGTCGAAACCCGTTCGCAGCGAGTCGTGAAACGGCAGATCGGCGGGAACGTCTTCCGGCCGCATGAGCCCCGATGCCGACATCACGTAAGAGCGCGACTCCCGCGCGATGAAACGTGTGATCTCCTCGGTGTTCTGAATCCCCCCCGGCCAGATCGCCACGTGCAGATCCTCCCCTTGCGCGTACAACGAGGCACGCGCCAGAGGCAGCCAGTTCTCCCAGCAGTTCAATCCGCCGACGGTGAACGGATCCAGCTTGTGGGTCCGTAGCCCGTTGCCGTCGCCGATGGCCCAGACCAGCCGCTCTTCATGGGTCGGCATCAACTTGCGATGGGTCGATTCGATGACCCCCTCTTGCGAGATGTAGACCATCGAACAGTAGAGGCTGTGCCCCCCACGATCGGCGGCACGCTCCATCACACCGACGTAGACGGCGATCTGTCGCTCCTTCGCGACCGCGCAGATGGAATCCAGATGCCCGGCCTCGATACGCACACCCTCGTTCACGTAGTGACTGAACAGTTTCTTCTGTAACTCCGACTCGAACTTCGCGCCGTCGGTTCGTGCGACCCAGAACGGGTAGCCCGGGACTAGCGCCTCACCGAATGCCACCAGCCGGCAGCCCTCGTCGGCGGCGCGCCCGATCCACTCGACGACCTTGGCGAGGGTCGCGTCTCGTTTCAGCCAGATCGGTGCGATCTGTGCCAGGCCGACGGTGAGTTGTCTGTCGCTCATCTGAATTGAACCTCTGCGGAGATCAACCCCCGCCCCTTTCCCTCGTGATAGGCGATCCGATTTCCGTCTGCATCCCAGATGGCGCTGCCACCGGCCGATTCGAAACGACTTGTGTCGTTTCCAAAATTGGCAAGAACGACCGCCATCGAATGATCCCTGGCGTAACTCTGTAGCCGCTGGGTATCCCCAGGATAGCCGGACGGCATGAAGAAGGCACTGACCAGGTAGGCGTTGGCGTCAAGTTCGACGGCTCGCGCCACGTGGTCGGGGTTATTTGCGTCGGCGCAGATCGCGACGGCGGCGTTCATGCCGTCTCTTCTAATCAAGGGATTGCAGGCACCGGGCTGGAAGAACGGGCTCTCGGATTCATGGACGTACAGCTTCGTATAGACATCGATCGAACGACCCGGCGCACAGATGAAACAGGCGATGTGCAGCCCCGTCGACATCCGCACCGGTGCGCCGGCGACGATCGTCATGCCGTGACGGGCGGCGGCCTCCCGTAACGGTTCGACACGAGCATCGTCTTCTGTGAACGCCAGGTTCTCCGCAATCTCTCGCTCGTAACCCGTCAGCGACAGCTCCGGGAACACGAGCGTGGTGACCTGTTTTCGCGCGGCCTCTTCGACGAATTGCAGATGTTCCTGGAGGTTGGCCGCGACGTCGCCGGCGACCGGAAGGGTTTGAGCGGCGGCCAATGTCGGAATCGACATGAGCGTTCTCCCGTAGCAAAACAGCATGGTCTCACGTAGGAATGAGCGGCGCGGGACCCTTTTTTAGAGTGCGTCGGTTCATCAACTTGTCACGGCCGGCACAACGGCGTTCTCACAGATCGATGTGGTGGAATCCGCGGGTTGCCACCAGTGGCGATTGTTCCGAATAGACCCAGGGTCGTAGTCTACAATCCGGGCATGATGAACCAACGATCAAGACAGCTTGTTCTGTTCCTCGCGGTTACCGGGCTGCTTGCTGCGCTCACACCCGCCTGCAAACCGAAGATCTCGGAAGCCGAGGCGCTGCTTCAGCAGTCGATCGACTACCACGATCCCGAAGGGGCGTGGTCCTCGAAGCCCATCGAGCTCACCGTCATGGTTCGACTATCGGAGCGCCTTGCCGCCGATCGTGGTTACGAGAGTCGCACCGATCGGATCAACTTCGACAACGGCAACGACACGTTCCGCTACCAGTCGGTCAAGGGGGACGCCCGCATCGAGATCATCGGCGAAGGGGATGAACTTCTTGCGCTGCTGAACGGATCCTCGGAGATCAGTGACGAGGACAGGGCCACCCACTCCCTGGCTGCTAACGGGCTCCCGCGATGGCGCGACTATTTCAGCTACATGTTCGGCATGCCGATGAAGCTGCGGGATCCGGGTACCTATCTCGATCCGACGGTGAAGCGGATGACGTTCGAGGACCGGGGCGTCCTCGCGTTACGGGTTACCTACGATGAGGAAGTCGGCAGCGACGTCTGGGACTTCTTCATGGATCCCGACACCAAGGCGCTTGTCGGCTGCCGGTTCTTCCACGACGAGTCCATCCCGGACGGCGAGTTTCTTCTGTTCGACGGCGAGGTCGAGGGACCCCACGGCCTGCTACTCCCCCGGAACCGCTATTGGCGCATGAACGTCGACGGCGAATACATCGCCCTCGACGAGATCCTGTCCATCGATTAAATGGGGACAGATTTATTTTTCTTGCCGCGCGGCCGGCCCCGCCCGCGAGACACGACGCGACGCTCCATGCGTTTTTCTACGAGTTCCTGGAATTGAACCCCGCCGGTCAGTTGTCCACGTTGCGCGGCATGGCGGATCAGTTTCAGTTCACTGGCGGGGATCGATTCGTTCACCCACTCCCGATAGCGCGCGAGACGTTCACCCCGTGTAACTCCGAGATCGAAATAGAGCGAGTGTTCATCCAGCCACGGCAGGTCAGGCGAAATTGCGTGGTGGGCGTAGCTCGACCAGGGATACTGAGCGGGAGAAGCGACCATCCCCGCGCGGACAGGGTTTAGCTCGATATAGCGAAAACACGCCATCAAGTAAGGATCGGTGTCGATAGGACTCGATTTGAATCGGCCCTCCCAGACGGTGCCTGTTCGCTCCTCCAATCGATTGATGAACCTCGTATATCGCCCACCGAGGCGCTTCATGAGCCTGCCGAGACTTGTGGGGTCTTCGCCAGGCTCGATGACCATGTGTACGTGGTTCGTCATCAGGCAGAAGGCGAAAACTTTGCACTTGAATTGCTGCTTCCACTCCACGAGCGTCCGCAGGTAGGACTTGTAGTGTTCCTCTCGCGAGAAGAGCGGCTGCCGGTTGTGCCCCCGCTGGATGACGTGATGGGGGTAGCCCGGCATCACGACGCGTGCCGTCCGTGGCATGGCTAGGATCCAGAGGAGGCGGGCACCGGGTCTAGTCTACGCGATCCCCGTCGACCTCGGATCGTATCGAGTTGCCGTCCGGGAACGGCAGAAAATAAATCTGTCCCCTTTTCTAATCGATCGACGGGGTAGCTAGATTTCGCCGCCAGAAGCGCTACGATGCAGGCATCATGAAAACCCGCGTTGCCCTCGCTGTCTTTCTCCTCATGGTGATCGTTGTCGCTCTTGCCGGGGTGCGAACCCTACAGGTCCGCGCCATGATCGACGCCGGTGCCGATTTTGTGCCGCCTCCGATCGCCGTCGGTCTAGCGGAGGCCCTCGACGAGTCCTGGGTCAGCCAGCTGGGGGCCGTCGGGACGGTGACCGCCATCGACGGCATCACGGTTCGCAGCGAGGTTTCGGGAGTGGTCCGCACCATCGCGTTCGAGCCCGGCACACGGGTCGATGCCGGCGACCTGCTGATCGAGCTGGACCGCACGGTCGAGGCGGCCAACCTGCAGCAGGCCGAGGCCGAACTGGATCGTGCTGACCGACGTTTTATCCGTGCCCAGGATCTGATCAAGAGCGGCACGATCTCCGTTTCGGATCTGGATGACGCGACGGCGGAACAGGCGGCGGCGGTCGCGCGAGTCGCATCGCTTCAGGCAACGCTGGACAAGAAGACGATCCGCGCGCCGTTCTCCGGAGAGCTGGGGATCCGACAGATCAGTCCGGGACAGTACCTCGATCCGGGCGATCTTATCGTCGAGCTGCAGTCCCTGGATCAGGTGTACGTTCGATTCTCGCTGCCCCAGCAACATCTATCGCAACTTGCGGTCGGCCTGGGCGTCGTGGCATTCAGCAACGCCTACGCCGATGAGACGTTTCGCGGCAATATCACCGCCGTCAACCCACGGATCGATCCCGCGACACGCAACGTGACCGTTCAGGCCACGTTCGACAACCTCGGTCACAAACTCCGCGACGGCATGTACGTCTCGCTTGGCGTCGTGTTGCCACAGCAACGCCAGTTGGTGGCGATCCCGGCGACCGCCGTGCTCTACGCAGCGTTCGGCAACAGCGTCTTCGTCGTCGAGGAGACGACGGGCGACGATGGTTCAACCACGCTTGTCGCTCATCAGCGGATCATCCGACTCGGAATCACCCGGGGCGACTACATCGAGATCGTCGAGGGGCTCCAGGCCGGCGATCGCGTGGTCTCTGCCGGCGCTTTCAAGCTGCGGAACGGTCAGACGATCACCGTATCCGACGTCGGCGTGGTCCCCGCGAATCGAGACCCCTCTCCGGACGATTCCTGACCGGCATGCACTTCACCGACCTATTCATCCGGCGACCGGTGTTGGCGTTGGTCGTCAATCTGGTGATCATCATTGCCGGTCTGCAGGCCGTCCGCACGTTGACGGTTCGTCAGTATCCGGCCAACGAGAACGCGACGATCACGGTCACCACCGTCTATGTCGGGGCCGATGCGGAACTTGTCCGGGGGTTCATCACGGTACCCATGGAGCGTGCGATCGCGGGAGCCGACGGCATCGACTATCTCCGCTCCAGCTCGACGCGTGGACTGTCGACGATCACCGCCCGATTGGATCTGAATTACAACTCGACTGCCGCGCTTGCAGAGATCAGCTCGAAGGTGGATCAGGTGCGTGGGGACCTGCCTCCCGAGGCCGAGGTTCCGACGATCAACATCGAGACGGCCGATTCGCAGTTTGCGGCGGCCTACCTCAGCTTCGACTCCGATCTGCTGGAACAGAACGAGATCACCGACTATCTGGTCCGGGCCGTGCAGCCACGGCTATCGGCGGTCCCCGGCGTTCAGCGCTCGGACGTCCTCGGCGCACGAAACTTCGCCATGCGGATCTGGATGAAGCCGGAGCAGATGGCGGCCTACAACATCTCACCGGCGGAGGTTCGCGAGGCGGTCCGCAGCAACAACTACCTGGGTGCGGTGGGACAGACCAAGGGTGCGCTGATCCAGATCAACCTGTCAGCCAACACCGACCTGCGAACGGTTCAGGAGTTCCAGCAGATCGTCCTGCGTGAGAACGAGGGCGCTCTCGTTCGGTTGAAAGATGTCGCCGAGGTCGTGCTTGGTGCCGACGCCTACGACACGGAGGTCCGCTTCTCCGGCAAGACCGCGACGTTCATGGGGATCTGGGTTCTCCCCAACGCCAACGCGATCGATGTCATCACGTCGGTGCGGGAAGAGTTGGATGCGATTCAGGCCGACCTCCCCGAAGGGCTTTCGGCCGGCATTGCGTATGACTCGACGACCTATATCCGTGGCGCGCTCTCGGAGGTCCTGACGACGCTTCTGGAAACTCTGGCCATCGTCATCATCGTGATCTTCCTGTTCCTCGGCTCCCTGCGCTCGGTTCTGGTGCCGGTCGTCGCCATCCCGGTCTCTCTGATCGGGGCGATCTTCCTGATGCAGGTGTTCGGATTCACGATCAACCTTTTGACGCTGTTGGCAATCGTCCTCTCGGTGGGACTCGTCGTCGACGACGCCATCGTGATGGTCGAGAACGTCGAACGAAACCTCCGTCGTGGCATGAAACCGTTCGATGCGGCCATCACCGGAGCCCGCGAGTTGGTCGGACCCGTGATCGCCATGACGATCACGCTGGCGGCGGTCTACGCACCCATCGGGCTGCAGGGTGGCTTGACCGGGTCGCTGTTCCGCGAGTTCGCGTTCACGCTGGCCGGCGCGGTCCTGATATCCGGTGTCGTTGCTCTGACGTTGTCGCCGGTGATGTCGGCCTACTTGCTGCCGGCGGACGGCGAGAAGCGCGGACTGAGTCTAAGAATCGATCGTGGTTTCAGCCGACTGCGCGCGCTCTATCGACGGACTCTGGACGGCGCGTTGACGGCGCGACCGGCGATCTACGTGCTCTGGATCGGACTCTCGATCCTCGCCGGTCTGATGTACTTTCAGTCGCCACGCGAGCTTGCGCCGACCGAGGATCAGGGGGTCGTCTTCGGCATCCTCGAAACCCCGGCCAACTCGACGCTGGAACTCACGTCCGCCGGCGCGTCTGCCGCCAACGACATCTTCTTCTCTCTGGAAGACGCCTCCTACTCGTTCCAGATCACCAATCCCGGTGGGGGTTTCGGCGGGGTCGTTCTCAAGAGCTGGGAGGAACGCGATCGCACGGTCTTCGATATCCAGAACGAACTCTCCGCTCGACTCTCCCAACTCGCCTCGATCGATCTCGTCCCGATCGTCCCGTCTCCGCTCCCGGGTGGCGGACAGTTCCCGGTCGAGTTTGTGCTGGCATCGACGGCCGAGCCGCAACAGCTCCTGGAGATCGCCCAGCAACTTCAACAGAAGGCCACCATGAGCGGCCTCTTCGCCTTCCCACCACTGATCGATACGAAGATCGATCAGCCACTCACCGAAGTCGTACTGGACCGGGACAAGATCGCCTCGATGGGGCTGGATCTCCAGACCATCGGAGCCGACCTCTCCGCCATGGTCGGTGGCAACTTCGTCAATCGATTCAACATCCAGGGACGAAGTTACAAGGTCATTCCACAGATCAAGCGGCTCGATCGACTGAACCCGGAACAGCTGCAGAGCATCTACGTGACCGGGCCCGCCGGCGACCTGATCTCGCTCAGCACCGTCGCCCATCTGGAACGACGGGTCCAGCCTCGTTCGCTCAACCGCTTCCAACAGCTGAACGCGGTGACGATCAGCGGTGTGTCCATCAAACCACTGGACGAGGCGTTGACGTTCCTGGAGGACGAGGCCACCCGGTTGATGCCGCAGGGCTATCTCATCGACTACACCGGCGAGTCACGACAGCTGCGAACCCAGGGCAACTCTTTCATCTGGACGATCATGCTGGCGTTCATCCTGATCTACCTGGTCCTCGCCGCGCAGTTCAACAGTTTCCGCGACCCGTTCGTGATCCTGGCCGGATCGGTACCGCTGGCGATGTTCGGCGCCCTGCTGTTGACCTTCCTCAAGATGCCCAACGCGCAGCAGCCGTTCTGGACCGATGGCTGGACGACGACGATGAACATCTACTCTCAGGTCGGACTCGTCACGTTGATCGGCCTCGTCTCGAAGAACGGAATCCTGATCGTCGAGTTTGCCAACGTGTTGCAGCGCCAGGGCAAGAGCAAGCTGGAGGCCGTTCGCGAGGCCGCCGTCGTTCGTCTACGACCGGTGCTGATGACCTCGACGGCGACGGTGTTGGGGCATTTCCCGCTGACCCTCGTCACGGGTGCCGGCGCCGAGGCTCGCAACAGCATCGGACTTGTGCTGGTGTCCGGAATGGCGGTCGGGACGCTCTTTACCCTGTTCGTGGTCCCGGCGATCTATGTCTTCTTCGCCGCCAATCACTCGAAGAGTCTCTAGGCGTTCAACACGCCTGCGACGGCACGACTGATCTGCCGCAGATCGTAGGGTTTCGCCAGGATGGCGTCGAACCCGTGTTGCCGGTAGTTGGCCATGACGGGATCGTTGGAATAGCCGCTGGAGGCGATCGCCACTAACCCGGGATCGATCGCACGCAGCTGCCGGGTCGCCTCCGCGCCGCCCACACCGCCGGGGATCGTCAGGTCCATGATCACCGCGTCAAACTTGCTTCCGCTGCTCATCGCATCGACATACGCTCTTACCGCGGACTCGCCGTCGGCAACCGTCTCCACGTCGTAACCGAGCCCGTTCAACATCGTACTTGCGACCTTGAGGATCTGCACCTCGTCGTCCATGATCAGGACCCTTCCGAGACCTTCGACGACCTCCACTCGCGGGGCGTGGTCTGCCTGCGGCGCGCCATCTGCCGCCGGCAACAACACCGTCATCGTGGTTCCCGTCCCCGGCGCGGAGTTGACCATGATCTCGCCGTGATGTTTGCGGATGATCGCATAGCTACTGGCCAGACCAAGCCCGCTACCGTGGGGCTTGGTCGTGAAGTACGGATCGAAGATCTTGTTTAGATGTTCCGGTTCTATCCCGCTTCCCTCGTCGGTAATCGCAATCGAGACGCAATGTGTCGCCGGTAGCGTGGGCTCGATGCCGTCGCACTCGATATTCCTTGCGACGATCGTCACGACGCCGCCGTCGGGCATCGACTGGTCGGCGTTGATGATCAGGTTGTTGATCACCTGATGGATCTGTCCCTCATCGACCTGAACAGGATGCAGACCCTCCGCGATGTCGAAGACACTGCGGACATTAGAGCCACGAAGTGCGAAGACAGCCGACTGGCGAATGAGATCCGACGCCGATGCCGCTGCCGTGATCGGCGAACCGCCACGGGAGAACGTCAGTAGTTGTTGTGTCAACGCGGCGGCGCGATGGGCCGCCTGCTCCGTCTCGCGGAGGCAGACGCCGACCTCGGAATCGCGATCGATGCTGTCGCTGGCGATCGAGACGTTGGCCAGGATCGCCGTCAGGATATTGTTGAAATCGTGAGCGATCCCACCCGCCAACAATCCGACCGATTCCAGTTTGGAGGAGCGTAGCCTTTCATCCTCGGCCTTCTTCATCGTTGTGATGTCACGGATGATGACGATGATCTGACCCATGACGAGGGGCAGGAGTCTGGCCTCGAACTGTCGCTTTTCCTTTGACACCGTCAGTTCGTATTCGATGGTGGCGTTCCGCGCGGTCGAACGAACCGTCTCACACGCCGCCCCGAACCGTGCTGCGACCTCTGGATCGGGGATATCCCGCACAGTCTTACCGATCATCCTGGCTGCCGGTAGGTAGAGATAGCGATCGTCGCCAGTCTGCAGATTGAGGATGCGATCTTCGCGATCGAGCCAGATAAAGAGGTCGGGAAACGCGCGAAGCACCGCACGCACCTCGGCGTTGGCCTGCAACAGCTCCTGAGAACTCAGGTCGAGGGATCGCTCCAGCATCGCGCGGTCGTCATCGAAGCCGGCATAGGCCTCGTCGACCATCTGGACGAAACGACGCCACTCGTCGGGAATCAGTTCCTCGCCCAGGGCCAGGCGTTTCAACTGTCGCCGTAGCAGGCTGTGGTGTTTATCCATGGCCGCTAGAATTCCGAGAAGGTCGTGATGGTCATCGTCTGGTTGTGTAGCTCACATCGTCCATGCGGCGAGAACGGCGAGATCTCACCGTAGGAGTAGAAACCGGACAGAACCGTCGATGCCCCGAGCACATCTCGCACGGCCTCGACCTCCTCCTCGGTGCGTTGCTTGAGGACCATCTTGCGGCCGACGCAACTGATCAGGATCGCCAACTCCGGCTTTCCTTGACCCAGCGGTGCCGAGCTTGCGGCCGCCGCACCGGAGGCCCCGTCCACGAGGCGATCGAAGTTGGCCTTCATCAGGCGGGCATACCAGCCTTCGGGGACATCGCCCGCGAAGGTTACGCTGTTCTCTTGTTCATCGACGGCGAGAATTGTCCGTACCAGACCGTCGGTCCCCTCCTCGCTTCGCATCGATAGCGGGAACAGCAGACCGGTCGCCGGCAGGCCGGCGGCATGTTCGCCGAGATAGCGTTTGTACAACTCCAACGCCGAACGTCCGTCAAGTTCGTACAGAACGTTCCCCTGCGAGCGGGTCACCAACCGTTCAGGGCCGAACGGATCCCAGCCACCAAGAGACCCGTAGCCGACCCGCAAGCGATCCCCGTAGAACGCCAGTGCAGAGACGGTGTCCCGGGCGGGTTCTCTGTTGGGGATCACGAAGGTCCGCTCGAAACGATCCCCATCTCCCGAGAGGCCCCCCGTGACATTGACATGGGATGGGAGATTCTCCGTAAGGCCATCGACGAGTTCGCTGCCGTTGACGCTGGTCCCGTCCGAGATGACGAAGACGTGGACCAACCCCTTGGTATCGAGCTGCTTCGCCAGCAACTCACCGGCGTGACGACTTGAGGACGTATCGGCCAGGGCGATATGTTTGCTCTCGACATGGCTGGACGAGAATCGCGCAGCCGTGATCACCAGCGAGTCGTCGGAAACGTTGACGCCTTGGATCTCACCGGCCGTGGAACATCCGACCACCTGCGCTCCGGGGTAGGCCGCCCGCAGCGTCTCGAACTGGGCACCGCGCTCCATGATCGCCGAGCTGCCGAAGGCCAGCACCATGTCGGCGTCGGACAGTCTTCCCGGTGGTTCGGGAGCCCATCCATCACTCTCCGTCCATGCGAACTGCTCAAGTTCCATGTGGGTTCCTCGGTTCGTGGCCGTCGTCCGTGCGCCCTAGTCTCTCATATTGAGCCGCCTCGCAATCAAACGGACGACCCGGTCGATCTAACGACGATGCTTCCTGCCGCCGAAATGCCCGCCGATGCCGAGGATGACCTCGGAGGTATAGATCGCCGACTGGGAGATACTCCCATCGCTACCGAGAAACGGCGCGTCGTTGATCTTGCCCAGTACGTGGCGTGAGGCCGCCTCGATGAAGAAGCTCCGATAGATGAACCGAAGCTTGGCTTCCACGTCGATGCCGTAGCCCGAGACCTTGAAACGATTGTCGACGTCTCGCGGTTCATTGGTGGCCTGATCCCAGATCTGTACACGCGTCTTGGGATAGAGCAGGCCGGCACCGCCGCCTAAACTACCGACCAGCGACCAACGTTTGTCGTCCTTGACAACGATCGGATAGAAGTACTGGGCCGACGAGTGGACGTAGTTGTAACCATCGGAATGTTCGACTTCCAGGAAGCGGGCATCCTGCATGGCCTGAGCGGTGGCGAAGTCGACCTGCGTCCCATCGATCCAGACCTGCCGACCGTAGCTCCCGGTGATGTCGTAGCTCCGAGAGTTGTCGAAGACCCACTTCATGTGATCGGTGCCGACCTCGATGGCCCAGCGGTCCGAGACGAACCAACCGAATCGAACGTTGTACTGGGCGGTGGTCGAGAAGTACGAGGAGACATCCTGCGAGGGACGATCTTCGCCGCGAGCATCGTGAATCGTAAACGTCCCGTCCGGAGAACGAACGGTGAGATCGGCGTCGGAGTTATAGCCGCGATTGAAGCCCCAGAAGATGTACTTCCTGCCCTTGTTGCCAAGCTCTTTTTTCTCGGCGGCGGCCGCGATCGGGACGACGAACAGGGCCGCCAGGAGAACGAGCAACAGATGTCTCATGGGGCGTGATTCTACTCTTTCCAGAGACGCTACGCGGAAAGAGCCTGCCTGAGAATCAACGAGACCAGATCGTCCGGTGGCATGGGTCGACCGTAGAGGAACCCCTGGACCTCATCACAGCCCAGGTCGCGCAGCAGCGTTGCCTGCTCTTCGGTCTCGACGCCCTCCGCCAGGACATGCAGGCCGAGGGCGTGACCCATGGTGACGATGGCGTTCAGGATAGAAGCGTCGGTCTTGCGGTTGGCGCAGTTCTGGACGAACGACTGATCGATCTTGATCAGCGAAATCGGCAGGACGGAAACGTGAGTCAGTGAGGAATGCCCGGTCCCGAAATCGTCCATGGCGATGCCGATGCCCATCTGTTGCAGCTGCGCCATGGAATACGAGCCCTGCTCCGGATTCGCCATCAACGCACTCTCCGTCAACTCGATGACGAGCTGTTCCGGAGGAAGACGCGCTTCCTGCAGGATCATCGAGACTTCGTTGGCGAAGTCGGGACGCTGAATCTGAAGTGCCGAGACGTTGACACAGATCCGTATCGGCACACCGGCGCGGCGGTTGAATTCCGCGCATTGTCGGACGGCTTCCTTCATGACCCATCTTCCGAGAGGAACGATCAGGCCACACTCCTCGGCGATGGGAATGAACTTGAGGGGCGAGATGACCTCATCCCCGGTGCGCCAGCGGACCAGCGCCTCGACGCCGACCAGCTTGCCGCTCTGGAGATCGAACTGAGGCTGGTAGTAGACGACGAACTCGTGATTCTTGATCGCCAGGCGAAGATCGCGCTCCAGAACCAATCGCTCCATGGCGCGCTGATTCAGTTTTGGCTCGAAGATCTGGTAGTTGTCGCGGCCCAGTTCCTTGGCTCGATAGAGCGCCATATCCGCGCTCTTCATCAGCGATGCGCCATCCTTACCATCGTGGGGAAAGATCGCGATCCCGATACTGGCCGAGATGTGGAGATCGTATTCCTCGATCAAGATCGGTGGACGGAGGATCTCCAGGAGTTGCTCCGCGATCACGGCTGCGTCTTCCTTGTGTCGTAACTCCGAGGCGATGAGGACGAACTCGTCGCCACCGAGTCGAGCGACCGTGTCCCCTTCTCGCTTTCGCGAGTTCAATCGCTTCGCCACCTCGACGAGGAGTTCGTCACCGGCGGCATGACCGAGGGTGTCGTTGATGGTCTTGAATCGATCGAGGTCCAGGAGGAGGATCGCCGTGCTGGTCTCCGCGCGACGTGCACGACCCACTTCCTGGGCCAGTCGATCCCTGAACAGGGCCCGATTCGGGAGTCCGGTGAGAGAGTCGTGGTAGGCGTTGTGGCGGATATCGCGGTCGGCCCGGTAGCGATCGCTGATGTCCCGAACGCTCCAGACCCGACCGACGGTCTCGCCCTCGATGATCTGCGGCATCGAGACACACTCGAAGGCCCGCCCGTCCAGGAACTCGACGACGTGGGATGAGCGGGGTGGGGCGGTCTCCGTGACGGAGTTCACGTGATCGATCAGAGCCTGAGGGTCCTTGAGCTGCTTGAGGGCGAACTTCGAGACGACCTTCTCCTCACCCGGAGTCAGAACGTGCCGGGGGATCCTCCACATCTCGTGAAAGACTCGGTTGGATGTGACGAAATTGCCGTCGGAATCGACGACAAGAATCCCGTCGGCCGTCGCATCAAGCGTCGCCATCAACATATCTACACGGCTCATCGAACCGCTCCGACTCGTACCCACTGGAGATCTCCTCGGTACCAAACTTGAGGAGCCTGAGCCGACAGTGCAACCAATTCGTTGCTTTAGTTTTTTAGAGTGTCACTGGCTGTCGGTCGGGATCACGTTCTTGAAACCCGAATCCCGAAAATTGCAATTTTTTGTAAGAACCCTGTTCGAATTGGGCCTCTTTCGGTCCATCCTAGGGGCAGGAGGTAGATCATGAACGAGTACATGACCGATCTGTGGCAGTCTCTCATCGGAACGCTGGGGGACTCGCTTCCGCGGATCCTCGCCGCTCTGGCGATCCTCGTTGGCGGCTGGCTGGTGGCCGTCGTGATCCGCGCGATCATCCGACGCGGACTCGGAATGCTCAAGATCAATGAACGGGTCAAGAGCCAGACCGGCAACGAATTGGAAATCCAGAACGGTGTGGCGTCCGGCGCGTTCTATATCGTCATCCTGATGACGATGGCCGCGTTCTTTAATACGTTACAACTCACGCTCGTTTCTGAGCCGTTGCAGTCCCTCGCAGGGAAGATCATCGATTTCCTTCCCAACCTCATCGCGGCCGGCGTCCTGATCGTCGTCGCGTGGATCATCGCGACGATACTTCGTCGGCTGGCGACGACCGCCCTCGCTTCGACGAAACTCGATGAGAAGCTCAGCGACGAAGCCGGCATGCGCCCGATGAGCGCGAATATCGGCAACGTCCTCTACGGGTTGGTCCTGCTGCTCTTCCTGCCTGCAATACTCGGGACACTGGCGCTGGGCGGACTGCTGGAACCGATCCAGAGCATGCTCGACAAGATGTTGTTGATGGTTCCCAACATCATTGCTGCGGCCGTCCTCGGTGTCGTGGGTTGGTTCGTCGCCAAGCTGCTGCGTAGCCTGATGACCAATCTACTGGCGGCCGTCGGCGTCGATAAGCTCGGTGCGAGCGCCGGCCTGTCGGGGTCCATGACCCTCTCGCGGCTCTGTGGGTTGATCGTCTTCATCTTCGTGTTCGTTCCGGCCCTGATCGCGGCGCTCAACGCGCTGAAGATCGAGGCCATCTCTCGTCCCGCGACGGAGATGCTGGGAACGTTCATGTCGGCGATTCCCAACCTGTTCGGTGCCGCGATCATTCTTGGGATCGCGTTTTTCGTCTCTCGTCTGATTGGTTCACTGATAACCAGTCTTCTTGCGGGAGTAGGCTTCGACAGGCTTCCCGGTGCGATCGGGCTTGGGAACCTGTTCCCGGAGTCGAATCCGGCCAGTCGCATCGCCGGACGGGTGGTGGTCTTCTTCTTCATGTTGTTTGCCGTCGTCGAGTCGGCAACGATGCTCGGCTTCACTGCCGTATCTGATCTCGTCGCGATGTTCATCGAGTTCGGCAGTGAAGTGCTCCTCGGCGTGGCGATCATCACCATCGGTCTCTGGCTTTCCAACATCGCCCACGGTGCGATCTCACGAATGCAGCGAGCCAACGCCGGCTTCATGGCCGGGTTGGCCCGATTCGCCATCCTTGGCATCGTCTTCGCCATGGGGCTGCGTGCCATGGGGATCGCCGACGACATCGTGAACCTGGCTTTCGCGCTGACGTTGGGATCGATCGCCGTCGCCGTGGCGTTGTCGTTTGGTCTGGGGGGCCGAGAAGCTGCGGGCAAGACGATGGAGCACTGGTTATCCAGGTTCCGCTAATCGTCCAGTAACGGGCTGTCGGTCATGGGGTGATGACAGCTGAAGCGATGACCATCGCCGGTCTGCCGGACCGTCGGGGCGGTTTCGCGGCAGTCCGACTGGACGATGGGACAACGTGTGTGGAATTCGCATCCGTTGGGTCGTGCAAGAAGGCTCGGTACTTCTCCGGCCAACTCGAGTCGCTCACCGACCGCGTCGGGGTCGGGGCTCGGGTTGGCCGATAGGAGTGCTCGAGTGTAGGGATGTCGCGGTTGGTCCAGAAGTTCGGCGGAAGGACCCTGCTCTACGAAACGACCCAGATACATGATCGCCATCCGGTCAGCGACATGACGCACGATGTTCAGATTGTGCGTGACGATCATCATCGACAACCCCATCCGCTCCTGCAGGCTGGAGAGTAGATTCAGAACGCCGCCCTGGATACTGACATCCAGACCTGCGGTCGGTTCGTCGGCGATGATCAGATCAGGTTCCAACGCCAGCGCCCGGGCGATGCCGACCCGTCTGGCCTGCCCACCGGACAATTCGTGAGGGTACGCGTCGGCCAATCGCTCACTGAGGCCCACCGCGTCCAGTAACCGATTCACCCGTTGGTCCCGGTCGCCCTTATCCATGGAGTGGATCTCAAACGGCTCCAGCAACTGCGACCGCACATTCATCCGCGGACTCAGGGAACCCGTCGCGTCCTGGAACATCAGGGCCACACGTCGACGGTCCGGCTGGAGTCTCTCCCGAGCGTCTCGCAAGACCTCTTCGCCGTT
>JAOTYK010000037.1 GCA_029861955.1 Acidobacteriota bacterium | reverse complement strand
GCGGTTCTCGTTGGAGTTGATGCAGATCGCACGACCCTGATGGTCAAGGTCGGGACCGTTGTAGACCAGACACTGGGCGTCGTGGGTGTAGATGGTCTCGATGTGACAGCCGGCGAAGACCGGAACGACCGGATCCGACAGGTCAATAAAATGGAGTCCCTGGTTACAGGTCGTCGTCCCGACGGAGTAGGCAAAGCCGGTGTCCTCGTTGATGACGATGTTGTGTGAGCTGCCGAAGTCGTCGTAGTGCGCCGTATTGGAGAACGTCACCGGAGGCGTGACCACCGTACGAAGTTGGGTCAGATCGAAGATCTGCATGCCGTGGCCAGGCGCCTCACTGACGATGTAGGCATGATCCGCATAGACCTTGATATCGCGCCACGACGAATCGGCTCCGTTGGGCGGAAGGTTGCCGAGATAGATTGGATTGAGCGGGTCCGTGATATCGACGAACGACGTTCCGCTGGTGCGACCCATCAGCGCGTACTCGCGGCCCGTCATCGGGTCGGTCCAACCCCAGATGTCGTTGCCGCTGCCGCCACCGATCGATGACAACGGCATGAACGTCAGCAGGTCCACCGAGTCGCAGGGGTAGGTGCTGGCCAACCCACCCGCACAGGGTGTCGCCGGCAACCGCTCCAGGCGCTGGGGGGCGTGCTGCTGAGACAGAAACAGATCCGTCCGCTCGGCCCGCCGCTGGTCCCGTATCTGCCGATCCCGTAGAGAGTCGGCGGGCGAGTCTCCGTCTTTGGCGGCGAAGGAGAACACCGGTAACAGCAAACAAATTGCGACGGTCAGGCTGAAGATCACCGCAGACCGGTGTTGGCGCGTCAACAAGGTCATGCCCCTCTGTGTATGGACTGTCTGGTGCGCCGACCCGGACACACCCATCCACCCGCATCCTTTGTACTGTCAATCGGGGGCCATGCCAAATAGATGCTTCAATCGGGAGACGGATAACGAGCAGGCTCGACAAGAATCCCCGGAACGGCCAGAGGATACGCCCTCCCGGGCGGTTCCCCCCGCCTCCGGCGGTATAATGCCCGACCGGTTCCCCATATCTGCGGAGACGCACATGCAGCCCCGTCAAGCTCGGGTCGGTCTGACCCTGGCTATCGCCCTGATCGTTGCCGGGCTGATCGTGTCGTTCGTCTTCCTCTGGAGGATGAGTGCCGGGCGGGAGTTTCCCACCGAATCCGAGTTGATCGAACGATTCGCTGAGATCCGCCAGC
Organism: Acidobacteriota bacterium; assembly: GCA_029861955.1. Taxonomy (NCBI): domain Bacteria; kingdom Pseudomonadati; phylum Acidobacteriota; species Acidobacteriota bacterium. The sequence continues at coordinate 30,277 of JAOTYK010000037.1, read as the reverse complement.
CGCTGGATCAGGTCAACGCCCTGATGCTGGAAGCCAGGGATCGGCACCCGGAAGCCTTCGCGGTGTTCGAGGCCCACGAGCCCAGACGCCCGCAGGAGACCGAGGAGAAGGAGCAGATCGGCCAACGGCTCCACGCCATGGGTATCTCTGCCGCCGATACACGCTTCTCGACCGGCGACCCCTGCATCAGCTACGTCCTGACCGACCTATACGGCACCTACATGGCGTACGCGTATTGCGAGACCCCGCCTCGCCACACGACGGACGACGCCGTCCTGGAGGCGAACCGCACGATCGTCCGGGAGAAAGAGTACGGGGTGTTCCGTCCCATCGCCGATCGCTGGTATCTCACGGTTCGGCAAAAGGATCGAGGAACCGCGGGTCGTTAAGAAACCGTTCGTCGGTCAACGAGCCCAGAAACGCGATGACGTCGTCTCGTTCTGCCTCGCTCAGGGTGAATCCCGTCAGCTGCGCAGCCTTCAACGGATTCCTCGAGCCGTCTCCCGCGTTGGGCCCTTCGTCGATCCGACGTCCCCCGGCCGCGTAGTGATCCAACACTGCGGCGAGCGTCGGAATCGAACCGTCGTGCATATAGGGGGCCGTCACGGCGATGTTGCGCAGCGTCGGCGCGCGGAATCGACCCATATCAGCCGGGTTCCCGGTCCTGTCCAACAATCCGCGATCTCGTTTGGGGTAGCCCCCTCGGCCATCGACGTTGTACAGACCCGTGTTGTGAAAGACGGGTTCAACCTGCGAAGCATCCTCGCCGGTTCGCACCGGTCCGGAAAACGTCAGGCCTTCGTGACACTCGGAGCAGCGGAGCCTCGGCGAAAAAAATAGCCTCATCCCGCGTCGAGCCTTGTCGGTCAGGGACTCAGGGTTGTCGTAGAACAGGTAGTCGTCATAGGGCGACCGTCCCGAGATCAGGGTTCGCTGGAACGCCGCCAACGCCCGGGTGATCCGGTCCAGATCGACGACTGCGGGATCGGCAGTTTTCGAGAACGACTCGCGGAACAGTCGACGATAGTCGGGGTCATTCCGAATCCGCGTCAGAACCGGCTCTTCGGACCCCGTCACCCCCATCTCGACGGGATCCTCGTTGAGCAACGGAATGTGGGCCTGTTGCTCCAGGGTGACCACGGTCTCGTCCGCCCAGGTGAGGGTGGCGTTGTAGGCGACGTTGGCCAGGCTCATGGCGCTGCGTGGATGGACCTCGTCGGTAGAGCCGATGGCACCGGCGCGTCCGTCGGTGAACGCCCACTCCGGTCGATGACAACTGGCGCAAGACAACGTTCCGTTGCCGGAGAGTCGGGGGTCATGAAACAGACGCCTGCCCAGCTCGACCTTGACCGCCGACATCGGGTTGTCGGTCGGAACCGGGGGAGGCGGGAAGCCCGCAGGGAGGTTCCACTGCCAGCCTTCGGTTACGGGCTGTGGAATCACCGGCTGTGGCACACGAAACCCGTGTCCACAGGAGAGTCCCAGGGCCAACAGGATCGATGTCGGGATGAGGCGACCGCTTACCAGTTCGAGCGTTGCCCCGTACGTAGGCTGGCGTTCTGCGTCGCCATCTCGGCTCTCTCGGCGACCCATCCGCGGAAACTGTCGACACTTTCGGCGGCGAGCCCCGAACCGGCGGCGTGATGCTCGAGCCATTCGTGCATCGCTTCCATGAGTTCGTCGGCCTTGGCGCGGTCGATGTCGAAGAGCTGGAGGTACGCGGCTCTCGCTTCGTCTAGACGGTGCAATCCCAGGTAAGCCTCGCCTCGATACTCGATCGCCTCGGTGTAGCCCGGTTCGATCTCCAGCGCGTGGCCGTAGGCCACCAGAGAATTCTCGTAGTCGCCGATCTTGCGAAGGGAGTAACCGAGGCTGCTGTAGGCCTGATAGAAGTCCGGTTTCAAGGCGACAGCCTGCTCAAACTCGCGGGCGGCACTCTTGTAGGACTTCGCGATCTTCTTTTCGATCTTGGCCTTCGCCGCATCGTCGGCGTCCGCGGCCTTCTTCTGAAGCTTCCACGCGCGATCACGCATCGAGATGCCGGTGTTGTATCGCTGCTCCGCCCTTTGTTCCGGGGTCAGCTCGAGCTCTTCTTCGGCGTCGGTGGGCTCTGTTTGCTGTGGCTTTGAGGAGCCTCCGGCGGCCATGACGCCCGTGACGACGGTAAGGGCCAGAAGGACGACGAACAGAACTCTCAGGCGATCGATCTTCAACATGGTGCCTCCCAAACAGGTAAGCGAGGAGCTTACATCGGATTCGCCGCAGCGTCATGGTGAACCGCTCGGATCCGTCCCACCCCCCGGGGGTCACAGGACCCAGGGGGGTTCAGGTTATGATGGACCGATGGTCCGAATCACCTGTCTTTGCGTGTTTGTAGCCGGCTGCCTCACTCTGGGCTGCCAGGAGACGGCAGTTTCTCCTGTGGAGACCCAGGCGGAGGTCGATCTTCAGTCGATCCCCGATCGGCATGAGCGTCCCATCGTCACCGACGGCGGGAAGACCCTCCTGTGGGCCGGCGAAGACGAAGCAGGAAACGTCGAGTGGTTCGACATGACCGATGGTCTGGTCGATCCTCGCCGGTTTCAATTCGGCATCGGCAAGGATGAGATTCCGCCGGTTGACGAGCCGGTCTTCGTGGCGCACGACGATCCGTTGCTGGCCGAACGGGGCGTCGGCCATCAGACGCGGGTTCTCGGCGTCTCGTTGAACGGTGTCGCCAAGGCCTATCCGGTCAAGGTCCTGGACCGCCACGAGGTCGTCAACGACGACTTCGAGGGCGAGCCCTACGCCGTCTTCTGGTGACCGCTGGTCCAACTGGGTGCAGTTAGTACCCGAGAGATCGATGGACAGCAGGCAGCGTTCGGGACCGCCGGTTACACGTTGGACCACACCTTCGTCCTCTATGACCGTGCGACCCAGTCGGTCTGGTATCCCGGCGAGAACGACGACCTGTTGGCGGTCGGCGGCGTCCGACGTGGCTCGTCCCTTCCGTTCGTTGAGAAACCCGCTCCGATCCGTCTGGGGACCTGGCTCGTGGAGAACCCCGACTCCCTCGTGCTGTTGCCGACCGAGGATGATGCCGACTACTGGCAGCGACCCTGGAGTGGCTTCCGCTTGTCGCGGAAGGAATCGTTCCCGGTGATCGAGCGGGTATTCGAAGACTCGCCGGCTGAGCTTGCCGGTCTGCGTCCCGGCGATCGACTGCAGGCCGTCGGTGGGCAGCCGCTGGAAGACCGACGATCCCTGTACGTGGCGATGGCCGAGCTGTCGGTGGGCGATTCGATCGAGATCGAGTTCAGCCGCGACGACGAGGTCCAGACCCTCTCGTTGACGATGAAGCGCCGCCCCTAGTCCGGCTCGCCGCTCTTCTCGATCTGGTTGGGGGTCGACGCTCGTTGAGGGTCGGCCATCACGGCGCTCAGACCGGAGATCGAGGCGATCGCCGCTCCCAGCAGGCTTCCGAAGATCGGGAACGGAACGGCCACCGCCGCTCCACACAGCGCCGCCTTGACCAGGCTGGCGAGCGTCGAGTCGCCGTTCAGCCGCTTCTGAATCGCGAAGGTCGCCGCCGCCGTCACCACAAATCCCACCGGGATGATGATGGGCAGGGCCGTCCCGAAGGTGATCAGCGTCTCCGAGAAGAGAAGCCAGTCCAGCCCCAGCACCGTGATCCCGGTCCACAGGTGGAGCAGCCCGTTCATCTTCTGCAGGATGCCGGTCCGTTCGACGACCTTTCGAACCTGGTCGCTGGGGACCTCTGAAGGATGTTGATCCATGACGCCTCGTTTCTCCCATCCATGGTAACGGCAGACCGGGTACTCCTGCTATCCTTCGCGATGTGGCGGCGTAGGATGGACCATGAGCGACGAATCTCAGGGAACTTTTGATCGGTTGGCCGACGAGATCGCGAATTTTCGCGAGATCGCGACGCACCTGCGCCCATCGCCCGGCGAGGTCCCCGACGTCGAAGGGATCGATATCGCCGCCTTTTCGAAGCCGTTGTACGAGGTGATCGGCGGCGATCACCTGATCTATATCGACTTCCCCAAGCGATTCAGCCTCGAGCGACGTCTGGGGCGCGCGCGTGCGCGGGGTCGCGACGAGGTCGTTGAAAATCTGGAGCATCTGAAGCATCGAGCCGGTGTGATGTTGGCCGATGTCAGCGGTCATCGCATGACCGATGCACTGATCGCCGCCATGTTGCACCAGGCGTTCCTGGTGGGTGTCCACTACGAGCTGGATCGCTACGGCGAGATCACCACGCGGATCTTCGAACATCTCAACACGCGTTTCTATCGCACCACCGCCGTCAACAAGTACTTCACCATGCTCTACGGCGAGATCTCCGAGGGCGGTCGGTTCCGGTTCATCTCTGCCGGCCATCAACTGCCGCTGGTCTTCTCCAGGGAGTACGGGAAAATTGTCGAGATCAGCGGCGATCGGGTCGTCTCGTTTCCACCGGTCGGGCTCCTTCCGCCGAAGGACGACCTGGATGACCCGCCCGACTCGACCTTTGTGGGCAAGAACGCGTACTCGGTCAACGAGATCAGCCTGCTGGCTCCGGGGGACCTACTGCTGCTGGTGACCGACGGGTTTACCGAGCACGATGACGGGAAGTTCTTCCCGGAACGAGTCGAGAAGATCCTGGCAGAGTGCAGTAACTACACCGCCGCCGACATCTGCGAGCGGCTGGAGGAAGGACTGCTGGCCGAAGGTACCCGGGACGACGACATTAGCGCCGTGGTGATTCAGAGGACGCAGTAGTCGCGCGCTTGCGGGAACACCCGGCGCCTACCGCCGCCCCAACCGTGTTCTTGCCATTTCATGCCACTGTCCCCCCTCACTATTGAGTCGCCGTCGATTGGATTCGACGTCGAACATGGTATTCAAGATCCACCGCATCGCTGTACGACTCGAATTGTGTCGATTCCCAACTTCCCGAACCAGACCGACGCTGCCATCCGATCTGTCCTTCGGCGTCAATCCATTCGACCCAGATTGTTGTGTTTGAGCTGTGAACCTCGATGGCGCACGACCCGGATCGTTGGGTGCCTACAAGCATTTCGTACGAGTAACTTCCACCGACGTTCGTTGCGACCACGATCAGTTTGGGAAGGCCTTCGATCCCGAAATTGTGAGATTCGTAGGCAATGGTCTGCTGTCCCTGGTGATACGCGATCGACGGTCGGACAGCGACGTCCCCGGGTTCCGAGACCACGGTCGGCGTGCTCCACGCTTGCCCTGTGGGGTCGCCAGAAGCGTGAAACACTCGCTCGGTCGTCCCGTCTTCCCAGAACACCACGTGCAGATCTCCGGTCGCAGGGTCTATCGCCAGTTGAGGATCCCGCTGATCGAAAGAGCCGCCGGCGACGATCACGGGCGTACTCCAGGAACCGTTGTCAAAAACCGACACGACAACATCGAAGTCCGACCCGTTATTTGACGCCCATGCGACGGCAGTTCTTCCCGTGTTCCGGCTATGGACGACTGCGGGTCGGCCATCCCCGTTGGCGTCGCCATTCTGGTTGAGGTGGACGAGGTAGGGCGAATCGATCGTTCGGGTCCAGGTTCCGACAGGGTCGGTGCCTTCGATGATCGTCGACACGATTGGATAGTTTGGCCCTCCTGTGGACTGAACAATCGCGACATCAGCGCTTGCAGTGCTCAAACTGAAAACAAGAACGACAAGACCGAGTAGCCTCTCCAAGACCTTGTGAACGTTCATCGGGACTCACCTCCGATTTCGCGCCGGAACGCCTGAACGACGTCCATGCTCTGGTCGGCTCTGTTTAGCAGCGTTTTCAAGCTACGCTCGAAGCCGCGAATGCTCTTATCATCATCTCTGTCTTGGGCAATCTTGCGTAGGTAATAGCAATTCCGAAACACGATCGTTACGAACTCTCGCGGTCGGGCGATCGCGTTCGATCTCATCGCGTAAGATTCAGCGGGCTCATGGTCCCCACTCTTCATGTAGATGACACACAAGAGACTGAGAGCGAGTGCCTGTAATCGTTGATACCCGTGTCTTTCGCAGTCCTGAAGGATTCGATTCAGTATTTTGGCCGGCTCGCGCGTCTTTCCCATATCGACGTATGCTTGCGCGAGATTCAATGTTGCGACGTAGCTATTGTGGAAGTCGTTGGTCTCTTCAAACATTCGACAGGCGTCACGATACTCCACTGCTGCGCTTCTCGGATCGCCCAGCTTGTGGGCAACCCCTGCGCTGAGGTTCGCAAAATGCGCGCGAAGCGAAAGCGGAACGCGATCCAGCCGTTCGCGTAGCGTTTCTAGACCCATTTTCGCGATGGTGAATCGCTCAAGTTCGTATGAGCAAAGGACGAAACAACGAAGAACTTTGAACCGAAGAACCTCATCGGCGGAGTCGTCCAGTTCCCCAAGCATCTGCTCCGCCTCGATCTTGGCGGTCTCGTATCGTTCCAATCGAGACAGGAACACCAATCTGTGAAACCGGAGGCTATGGATAATGCCCGGATCGGTACTCTTACTAGATGAGTTTCGAATCCGTTCCAGTGCCGTCGTTGCAAGGACCAGCCCCCGGAGCATTTCACCGGAGTCGTGAAGATCGGCCAGCGCTTTCTTGAGAACGCTCGGGGCAAGCATCTCCTCGACTTCGCTATGCATTCCCCGATGCAGATCGATCTCGAACCTCTCTGCGAGAGTCGAAATCGGAATCCCGTAAATCTGACTGAGCGCGTACATCCGCGCAAAGCTAGGCGCCGCGCGCCCATTCTCTATTCGAGACAGATGCGACTTCGTCACCGGCTCCGGGTAGCCGTGGGTCATTTCTTCGACGGAGTCCAACGACAGGTTGCGGGAGGTCCGCACATTGCGGAGGTATTTCCCGAACGTTCGTCCGTCAAATCCCTGCTCTGGCACGCCCATATGTCTCCCCCCTGCATCTGGCGCGTGATTCGATCCGTACTTCGTTCGTCCGTTCATAGGAATAGACCGCGAAACGGGAGACGAGACGAAAAAAATCTCAAATCGGGTTGTGGAACGGAAACCCCCCTCAAAAACAACGGAAACCGGAGGGTCTTGAATCGCTAGAACGGCTTGGGACCCGCCGACACGAAGTACATCTGTTGTCGGAGGACGACGACCACGACCCACAACAGGATGTAGACGACCCACCGCATCCGCTAGGACGGGCCGGCGATGAACCCGGCCTGACGAACCGTGAAGAACACGAAGGCCGCGGTCAGCGCGGAGAGCACGATAACAAGGACGGTCTCTTGCTTCTTGCCGGTCAACGCGACGAGTCTACTCGCTCGTGGCGCTCGTACTTGCAATCCGCCGTCGGAACTTCCGGATGACAGGGATCCGATTCAGCCAGCGTGAGGCGTCCGCGCGATCGGCGTCGGACGGATGGGTGGGCCCTGCGAACCCCTCGGGGATCTGGCTGAAGGGTGTCGGGGGGTCGGTGTCGTGATCGAGGTAGTGATACTCGAAGCCGGGGACGAATAGATCCTCATCGGCCTCGACGTCCAGCAATCGTACGCCATAGCTCGAGAGCTCTCGACTCATCGTCTGCGGAGGCACGATCCAGACATGGCGAGGTCCGGCGATGAACAGGTACTGAATCATCCGGTTGGTCGAGAGGATCCGATAGCGAGCCAGCGCGCCACCGTAGAGCCGACTGTTCAGATGGCTGATCGAGAAGATCCCGTCCTTCAAGTCGGGCTCGTACCCGTCGGCAAACTTCAGCGAGGAGGGGTCCCGCGGACGTGTGAATCGGGCGACCCGTCGCCCCCCGTTGATCCGTCCGTAGCGCTCGGTCGCCCGTCGACGCGGGGTCGAAAAATCCGCGTAAGGTTCGACCCGGTCATCCGGAGCGTTCTTCAGGATCAGGTACAACGACTCTTCGTCCTGGGAGACCTTGCCGGCGTCTCGATTGAGGCGTTCAAGGGCGTCCTGCATCTCGTACGGCAGGTCCGTCGTCGCCTCGAGACTGTGGACCGTCTCGTGATCGCCACGACGGATCACCCGGACGTCTCCCTTGCCGATCCAGAATTCCCTATCGCTTGCGATCATGTGCGACGCGACGCGCCAGACCAACGAGACGTCCTTGTAGAGGATTCGCGGGTAGAGGGCGCGGGACTTTCCCGATCCGTGCAGCAGGTAGGCGACAAAGAATCGGATGGCCGGATTCTGTCGGGCCGCGGTCAGGTAAACGGTCGTACCGAACAACGAAAGGCGATGACGCGGAAGGTAGCCTCCGTCCAGCAGGCTGTCGGGGTCTTGGCGCGCCTCGCCCGCAGAGCGCAGGGGGACGCCCGCCTCGAGCAGGCGTAGGAACTCCGTACGGATTGCACGGGGCAAACGTGGATCCAGGCGCGCATCGGGCTCCGGGGCTATCCCGTTCATTCCGGGTTCCTCGCCGTGAGAAGCCAGGCGCTGTAACCGAGCCGGACGCCGTCTGCGTCATGCAACTCGGTAAACAGGTCCCGCAGCCTCCGCTCGATGCGGTCCCGAGTCGACGATGAAGCATCTTTCAACGCGCGGGCCGCTGGACCGATCTCCATGGCAAAGTTCACGAACCCGTCCCGCTGAGACGTCCCTCCGATCTGCAGTCGTCCTTTAAGGGGCACCAGCTCGACGTCGACGAATCTAGCCGCCTCTGCCATTTGGCGTGCCCGTTCGCCTTCCCCGAATCGAAAGGGTCCGGGTTGATCGGAAATCTCGGGTGGCGATAGTTCAACGATCTCGGCGACGGCCTCGAATGGCGTGGTGATCCAGGGGTTGGCCTCCCGGGGTCCCCAGCAGACGAAGCGAATTCGTCCGCCGGGTTTCAGGCCTTCGCGCAGATTGACAAGTGCGGCGCACGTGTCCTGGAAGAACATCCAACCGAATCGCGAGACACAGAAATCGAAGGACTGCGTCGCGAACCGGTGAGTCTCGGCGTCGTCGTCGACAAGGCTCAGCGTCGCTCCCGTCGATGCGGCTCGATCCCTGGCGACGGCCAGCAGCGGTCTCGAGAGATCGATCCCGGTGACCTGACCCGTCGGCCCGACGAGGCCCTCGAGCTCAAGCGACATCCCGCAGGCGCCACACCCCACGTCGAGAATCTGATCGCCGGACTGGATCCCGGCGTCATCGATGATCCGACGCGAGAAGGGGGACAGTTGACGATCCAGCGCGTCCGCGTGTCGGGCCCAGCGTGGCCCCGCGTCGTCGTTCCAGTCGCGTGAGTTGTCGAGAAGATCTTGAGTCATTTATTTGCCCGAATGACGGGACTTTATAGCAGACAAAGCGGGTTGGTTGCGAAGTAGCGCGGTCGCGGCACCTTGATATAATTGATGGGTCGATGGGCGGTAGCCGAAAGACACCTTCCAACCTACAAGAACAAGAAGAGGGGATACCGATGAAGAAGATTGGACTGCTTGCGATGATTCTCGGTCTCGTGATTTCCGGCGCGGCGATTGCCGGCGACGCCGAGGTCGTGACGATCGAAGGCAAGGTGATGTGTGCGAAATGTGCCCTTCACGAAGAGGGTCGCGAGAAATGCCAGAACGTCCTCGCCGTCGAGAGTGACGACGCCGATACCGTCTACTACTACCTGGCAGCGAACGAGACCAACGCCGAGTTCGGCGAGGTCTGCATGGCGACGCCGTCCGTTCGTGTGACGGGAACTGTCGAAGAGAAGGATGGCAAGAACTGGTTGGTCGCCACCGTGATCGAGCCCGTCGAAGCGTCCTGAGCTTCGACTCAGATTGTTTGAACAAGGGGCGGCGATCCGACGGATCGCCGCCCCGACTTGTTTCAGGTTGCCGGCGTCGCGGTCAGGTTGAAGCGAATCAGCACTTCGTCCTTGATCAGGTTGTCCTTCGCACCGGGATAGACGATGCCGAAATCAAACCGCTTGATCGAGAATTCGGCCGTCGCGGTCACCGTGCCATGACCGAGAACGATCGTCGCCGGAAACGTGATGCTCTTCTCGACGCCATGTAGATTCAGGTTGCCGGTAACGTCAAATCCACCGTCCTCGGCGGCAACGATGGACGTGGATTGAAAGACGGCCGTCGGGTAGGTCTCGACTTCAAAGAAATCGGGGCTCTTTAGATGTCCCGTCAGCTTTTCGTTGTCGGTCCAGATCGAGGTCGCATCGATGTTCAACTCGATGGATGACTGGGTCGGGTCGTCTGCGATCAGTTTGATCGATCCATCGAACGAGTCGAAACCGCCATCGTGGATCCCGGTCACCTTGGCCCCCACGAACTCGATGGTCGAGGTTTCGTCGATGACGTAGGTGAATCCGGTTGGCGCTTCACCGCGATTCGAATCCGACACCGACACCGCGTCGCCGACCTCCGCGTCGGGGGCGTTCGAGGCCGGGTTCGAACAACCGACCCCACTCAGAACCAGCATTGTCAGACCGAAGCACCACAGACCGTAGGCAGGTATCGTTTTCTTCATGGAGTGTCTCCTGAACCCATTACGGGGGATTGAAAAGTTCACCGATTCTAGCCCCTGGGACGCCAATGCGCCCCTGCTGATGGGATTCGGCTCGGATTACCCGTCGAGCGGACGCCCGTAGTACAGGTGATCTTGTTCGTGACCGTCGTGAATGGCGGTGGCGCGCATCCGCCCCCATTCCGCGTACCCGTGCTGCCGCAGCAGTCGGATGCTCGCGTCGTTGGATTCCAGTAACAGCGCGACGAGGGTTCGGTAGCCGAGCGACCGCGCGAGTCCTGTCGCGTCATCGATCAACTGCGTCGCGATTCCACGACGACGATGTTCCCGGTCTACGTAGTACGAGATCTCCGCGGTTCGTCGGAAGGCGGCTCGCCCGAACCGATACTCGCCGAGGCTCACCCAACCGACGACCTCGCCGGTCTCGAGAATGGCCACGCGGAGCGGGTAGCGCCGAGGTTCGTGCTCGTTGAACCAGCCGATCCGCTCATCGACCGTCACCGGGCGGAGGTCGCCTGTGGCCCGCTCCTCCACGGCCTGGTTGTAGATCGACAGGATGGCGGGAAGTTGGTCGATCGTCGCCGACTGGATCTGAACCGTCACCCGGAAAGTATATCGATCCGCCACCCCTCGTACGTCACCGATTGACCCGGGCCCGGGCACGCGGTATATGGATACGGGCTTCTGTTGATCTTTCGTGCTGCTGAGGGGCTATCCATGTCGGTCTTGTGCGCCACCCGTATCTCCAGGTTTGTCTTCCTCGTTCCGCTGGTCCTGTTTCTGACCGTCAGCGGCGACGTCGAGGCCCAGACCAAGGTCGGCAATATCTACCCCATCGAGTTGAACGATGCGGTGGACTACACCGGCAGTCCCGACGGCAGCCTTCGACTGGCGTGGGAGCACACCCTGACCTACCCGGGTGCTACGTACATGGCAGCTCACTTCAGGAACTTCCAGCTGGCGCCCGGCGATTACCTGGAGGTGAGCGACGCCGACGGTCGTCAGTCCTATCGCCTCGACGGCCGCGGCAAACTCGATGCAGGAACGTTCTGGGGGCAGCACGTCAAGGGATCGACGTTGACCCTCAGACTCTGGGTCCGCAACCCATCCGGGGCGCAGGGATTTCAGATCGATGAGTTCGCGGCAGGATTTGAGGACATCGGTAGTGTCGAGACCCAGGCGATCTGCGGAAGCGACGACAAGGAGAACGCCGTCTGCTACGAGTCGTCGCATCCCGTCGAATACGACAAGGCTCGCGCCGTGGTTCGATTGCTAATCAACGGTGGAGGGTTGTGTACCGGTTGGATGGTTTCACCCGACGATCTCATGGTGACCAACGAGCATTGCATCACGACCAACAGCGACGCACTGAACACCGACTACGAGTTCATGGCAGAGGCGCCGAACTGCTCCGACTTTAATTGTCAGCTTTGCCACGACGGAGTCGTCTTTAGCGGCGGCACGCTGATCCAGGACAACGCAGGCCTGGACTACGCGTTGGTTCAGATCACCAGCGGTAATCCGGCGGCGACCTACGGTTATCTGGAGATCGACGATCGGGCTGCGATCGTCGGCGAAGAGATTTACATCCCGCAGCACCCGGGCGGTCGCGCCAAGGAGTTGGGGATCTTCAGCTCGGACGGAAGCGACACCGGTGGCATCTGCCGAGTCTTTTCCACGACGCGTCCGCCGTGCTCCGGATCCGGGTACAACGACGTGGGCTATTACTGCGACACCGAGGGGGGATCATCCGGTTCACCCGTGCTGGCACGAGACAGTCACAAGGTCATTGCGTTACATCACTGCGCCAACTGTCCGAACCGGGGTGTTCCGATCAACCTGGTCTATGCGGAAATCGAGCAGTTCCTCTGCGCCGATCGGCCGTCCCGGCTTGTTGCCGCGGCGACCGTCACCGGGGACAACGAGGTTCTTCTTGAGTGGAACGACGCCGACGTGGTCGGCGTGATCGAGTACGTCGTCGAGCGATCGCGCACTCAGGGTGGACCCTACGAGATCATCGCAACGCTTCCCGACACAAGTCCGGGCGTGGCGGGCGGTGCGGACATGAGCTTCCTGGACACCGATGTCAGTGGCGGGGCGACCTATTACTACGTTGTCAGTGGTAGTGACGGCGGGAGTTGCGTGTCCGATCCTTCTCCGGAGGTCAGCGCGTTGGCAACCGGCAGTTGCACACTTGAGCCGATCTTCGGTGGTGTCGGGTCGGTCTCAAACGCCGCAGAGATCGCTTGTACGTTGAACCTATCGTGGTCGTTAGCGATCGACGAATGTGGCGGTCCAGTGGTCTACAACGTCTATCGTGGCCTTGGTGGCTCCTTCATTCCCAGCCCTTCCAATCGAATCGCCACGCACTGGGCCGGGAGCAGCTTCACTGACTTCGACCAGTTGATCTCCGGCGGAATCTACGCCTACGTCGTGCGCGCCGTGGATCTGGCGAACGGCGTCGAGGACGATAATCTCAACTTGCTGGCCGGTTCTCCGACGGGTCCCGGTGGCGGCGCCTGTACGACGGTGAGTGTTTGCGAGGATAACCCGTTTGTCGATGTCGAGCCCGAAGCGTCGACCGAGTGTGTGAACTCAGGATTCCAACTCTCTGCCGTCACGACAGGCGGAAGCGGAGATTTCGCGTACCAATGGTTGCGCGATGGCGTGCCCGTCCCGGGAGCCACCGGTGCCAGTTACACGCCGGTGTTGACTGGGCCCCATGCGTACAACGTGCAGGTCACGGCGGCGACCTGCGTCGATGCCATCTTCGACGGCAGCGACAGTCAGATCACGATGGTTGACGCGCCGTTCTTCGACGGCGTCGAGTTGGTTGACAATGCCCATTCCGAGACCTGTGGCGTGGATCTGTCCTGGAACGCCGCAACAGGCGTCTGCGCCGGACCCATCCGCTACTTCGTCTATCGCGACACCGATAGCCCCGTTCAACTCACCGCAGAGAACCTCGTGGCGGCAGGGATCAGCGGAACCAGCTTTACCGATTCGGCGGATCTTGTGACCGGTGAGACGTTCCATTATCGAGTGCAGGCACAGGATGCCTCGACCGGTGGCTTCGACGGCAACGTTGTCGAGAAGTCCGCGTTCGCCGACGGACCGGGTAGCGGCCCCAACGCCGTGCTGAACTACGATTTCGAAGACGCCTCGGATATCTCCGACTGGACCGTCACGACGGGCCCCGGTCTTCACACCTGTGGCGAATGGGCGCAGAGTACAGACTCGGCGCGTCGCCCCAGTGGTGGCAGCGGCAATTTCGCCATCGCGGACAACCAGTGCAATCCGTTGTTCTCACGGACGTCGACCACGATGACGTCGCCAGCCGTCCCGGTCACCCTGGCCAATATGACGAGTGTGACGTTGGAGTTCGACATGTGGTACGACGACGATGGCGCCGAATCCGGCAGCGTTGAGGTCTTCAACGGGAGTAGTTGGCAGACCGTCTGGCAGGACGCCGGCAGCGACGTCAACGCGTCTCAGGTCATGGATGTTACGGCTGAGGCCGCAGGAAACAACGCATTTCAGGTCCGCTTCGATTATCAGGACGCGACTCAGGATCGCTGGTTCTCCGTCGATGACGTTCAGGTCATCGCCCACGTTGAGGTGGCTTGTTCGACGGCCGACGCCCAGCCACCGTCGGTTCCGGATGGAGACAACGGAACGCAGCCGATCCGCGCCGAACGTCTCGATACCAACGGCGACGCGCTGCAGGTCAACTGGGATGCCTCAACCTGCGGGTCTTCCTCGTACAACCTGTTGTTCGGTTCGTTGAGTGACGTCTCGAGCATGGGGATCGGCGGTAGCGCTTGCGCCCTGGGCGGATCCGGTAGCTACGGCTGGAACGCGGTGCCGGCGGGCGACCTGTTCTTCCTGGTCGTCGGCAGCGACGGCAACGGAACCGAGGGAAGCTGGGGCGTGGACGGCGGCGGCGGCGAGCGTGGCGGGTTTGCCGCTTCCGGTCAGTGTGGCGCAACGACCAAGAGCAGCACGGATAGCTGCCGCTAGGCCTCGTCAAGCTCCGCCAGGCGTCTGGACATGAACGATCGTTCGGCGTCGTTGCCGCTCAGTTCGAGGGCACGACGGTAGGCCGCGGCCGCTTCATCGCGACGACCGCACCGTCGGAATAGGTCCGCGCGGGCGGCATGAAACGGTTGGTAGCGCTGTAGCACGTCCTCGTCTTCGATCGCCGTCAGAGCCTCGAGTGCGGCGGCCGGTCCCTCGACGAAAGACAGCGCCACGATTTCGTTCAGTCGGACGACCACCGAGGGTTGGAGGTCGTGGAGGCATCGGTAGAGACCGACGATCTGCGGCCAGTCGGTCTCTGCATGCGACGGGGAGAGGGCGTGGACCGCGCTGATGGCGGCCTGTAGTTGGTAGGGTCCCGGTCGTCCTCTCGCCAGCGCCTCCCGCAGGATACGGTCGCCATCCCGGATCTCGTCCTGATCCCAGAGCGATCGATCCTGTTCCTCGAGGATGACGAGTTGCTCGCCGTCGTTCGTCCGAGCCTGGCGACGGGAGTGGTGCAAGAGCATCAGCGCCAGCAGGCCCGAGGCTTCCGGTTCGTGGGGCGAGAGCTCGACCAGGATTCTAGAGAGGCGGATCGCCTCCTCGCAGAGATCCAGCCGTTGCAGTGTCTGACCCGACGCCGACTGGTAGCCCTCGTTATAGATGAAGTAGACGACCGAGAGGACCGCCTGAAGGCGCTCCGGCCACAGCTCCGGCGGAGGCACACGATAGGGGATGCGGGCCGCCTTGATCTTCGTCTTCGCACGGACGATGCGCTGAGCCATCGTCGTTTCGGGCGTCAGAAAGGCTCGGGCGATGGCGCTGGTCGTCAGACCTCCTAACGTCCGCAACGTCAACGCCACCTGCGCCGGCCCCGCCAGGGCCGGATGACAGCAGGTGAACATCAACGAGAGTCGCTCGTCCACGGGGTTCTCCACCGAGTCGGGCTCCTGTGCCTGAGCAGACTCGAAATCGCGGATCAGGGTTTCCCGACGATCCTCAAATCGGCGGTCACGACGAAACAGGTCGATCGCGCGATTTCGAGCGGCACGGAGTAGCCACGCGCGGGGGTTGTCCGGTGTGCCGTCGATCGGCCAACGTTGGAGTGCCGCGACAACGGCATCCTGCAGCACGTCCTCGGCGACCTGCAGGTCGCGCACCTGCGCCGTGAGGGTCGCCAGGATGTACCCCCAGTGCTCGCGAACAACCGCCTCGATCTGGGCGGTCGTCCGCGAGGGGTCCGGTGTGAGTGCCACCAACCCCGACTAGTCGAAGTGGAGGATCGGACGGATCTCTACGCTGCCGTGACGCGAGGTCGGGATCTTACCGGCGCACTCGATTGCCTCGTCCAGATCCTTGCAGTCCAGCAGATAGTAACCTCCGAGTTGTTCTTTGGTTTCGGCGAACGGTCCGTCGGTGGCGACGGCCTTGCCGTCCCGCACACGGACGGTAGTCGCGGTCGCGATGGGCTGCAACGCATTGCCGCCGAGGTGCAGTTTGCGCTCGACGACCTCCGCTCCGAACTCCATGTACTCCTGGAAGTAGGCAGCGCCTTCTGGTGAATCAGGGCGGGGCTCATCGTGTTCGTTGCTGTAGATCAAGAGTAGGTATTGCATGGGATGCTCTCCTGGGAGTCGTGAGGGGTTACTTTGCCCGCCGCAAGACGGTGTTGAAGTTCTCTGCCCCTTCGCCGCTGTGCATGACGGCGTCGTACTTCAGTGAGCCGTCGTCGTTGAGGGTCATGGTCCAGCTATGGATGTGCCCCTCGTCGTGGGACTTCGTGTTGCCCGGCTTGCCGTCACATTCGAACTCCAGATGATTGGTGTTCTTCAATTCGGACGCCAGAAGTCGCGGCTGGTTGCCGACCATGCAGTAGTGGGTGGCGACCAGATCTTCGCCTTGCATGTGGTAGACGGTCATCATCTCCATGGGCGTGCCGATCATTTCTCGTTCCTGTACCGCATGGCCGCCGGCCGTGATGCTGAACTCGAACGCGCCGGAGAGATGCTCGCCGTCGGCGGTCCACTGACCCGCGAGGCTCTTCAGGAATTCGAAGCGTGCATCCGCGGGCGGCGCGGGTTTGTGATCCATCTCGTCGGCCAGTATGGGTGACGCCAGCGAGCTGATAAGCAAGGCCACGATGATCCATCCAATTCGTCGTTTCATTCTTCGGTCTCCTTCCATGCGAGAGCCCGACAGGGGCCCCGCCTCGGGGGTATGACGAACGACGACCCTCAGATCGACAGTTCGTCTAAACTTTTTTGTTTCGGCCGGTGCGGTCCCATCGTACCGCGAACGCCTACCCAGCCGTGCTACGCTCCGCTGACCATGGAAAAGCGCCCGTATCTCACCTCGTTTTGGTTTCTGGCCCTGCTGACGTTCATCAGCGGAATCCTGGCGGAGGGGGCCCATCTTTTCCTCGTGTCCAGCGGTTTTCGTGACCGTCTTCCTCCGCTGCTGGCGGTCGCGATTCCTGGGTTCTTGGCCGGAGCCCTGTTTCCATATCTGGTGATCCGCTGGGTCTATCGGGAGAGCCTGGCCAGTCTCGGCATTCGTTGGTGGACGGCCGGTCGTCGGTCGCTGACGTGGCTGCTTGTCACGTGTGGCGCGACGTTTATCGTCTGGTTGGTCTTCTGGGCCGGACTGATGGCGCTATTGCAGTTGGCTCCCGAGGGCAACGAAGCGGCGACGACCCTCAGTCGCAATCCTTTGACCATGGTCCTGGCGGGAGAGTCGTCGGCCCGCCTGCTGGCGGTCCTGATCTACTTCGCCGTGCTGGTCGGGTTCGCCGAGGAGTTACTGGGGCGGGGACTCCTGCAGAACGTGTTGGATCGCGGCTACGACAAGGTGTACGGGAAAGGCCGCTTTACGATCCGGAAGAGCACCCTGCTCGCCGCGCTGCTGTTTGGTCTGTGGCATACCGAGTGGCTGCAGACCGACCCGCTGGCGATCCTCGGGAGTCTCCTGACTTCCGCGACGATCGTGATGGTTCCGTCGTTACTCCTCTGTGTCGTCTACGAGCGAACGAGGGGTATGCTGGTCGTCATCGTGCTGCATAACTTCATCGACTTTAGTAAGTTTGTGGCCTGGGACTGGATGCTCCGTCTGTTCTGATCGATTGTTTTGGAGGGTTCGCCATGCGTTCGGGTCGTAGCGCAACGCTTGTTGGAATGATGGGTCTTCTTCTGATCGTCGGTTGCGGCGAGCCGCCTGAATCGTCCCCGGAACCGGTCGAAGAGACGATCGTGTCGGTCCACGCCTCCCGAGGCGTTGTCCAGGCCATCGAGGAAGAGGGGGCCCGGTTGATCATCGCTCACGAGGAGATGCCGGACTTCATGGACGCCATGACGATGCCGTTCGACGTCGGCGACCCGGATGAGAGCGCCGGTTTGGCGGTCGGTGACAAGATCGGATTCGAGCTTGTCATGGCCACAAAACGTTCCTATGTCCGCAACATTCAGCCGCTTCCAACGGAAACGGAGCTCTCGCTGGCTCCCTGACCGACCGGACTATCTGGAATCGTTCTCGAACAGGCTAAGGAACTTGCCGTAGCCTTCGGCCTCCAGTCGTTTGACGGGCACGAACTGCAGCGAACCACTGTTGACGCAATAACGAAGCCCGGTCGGCGGAGGGCCATCGGGGAAGAGATGTCCCAGGTGGCTGTCGGCCGCGCGACTACGAACCTCGACACGAGCGCCCCCAAGCGTGAAGTCATCTCGTTCGACAACGTTGTTCTCGTCGATGGGCCGGGTAAAACTAGGCCACCCGGTGCCGCTCTTGAATTTGTCCGTGGAACTGAACAACGCCTCACCGCTGACCACGTCGACATAGATGCCGGCGGCCTTGTTGTCCCAGTACTCGTTCCTGAAGGGGTATTCGGTGCCGGCTTGCTGCGTGATCCGGTACTGTTCCGGCGTCAGTTTGCGCCGGAGGGTCTCGTCATCGGGTTTGACGAATGACTCCGACCCAGCCGCCTGGGGCTTCGTGTCTCCCCAGATCGACTGCAGAAATCCGGTGCGGCCGGACCCATCGCGATAGCGCTTGTAGGCTGTCGGATTCTTGACGTGGTAGTCCTGATGGTATTCCTCGGCTTCGTAAAACCGGGTGGCCTCCACGATGGGCGTGACGATGGGGCCATCGAAGCGACCTCCTTCGGCGATCGCTTTCTTTGTCGCCTCGGCCGCCGCACGTTGATCGTCGTCATGCACGAAGATTGCCGTGCGGTACTGACTGCCGCGGTCGGCAAACTGCCCGCCATCATCGGTCGGATTGATCTGTCGCCAGAAGATGTCGAGAAGTTCTCGATACGAGATCCGTGAGGCATCGAATCGAACCTGGACCGCCTCGAGGTGATCGGTCTTGCCGTAGGAGACGTCCTTGTAGGTCGGATTGGGGAAGCTCCCGCCGGTGTAGCCGGAAACCGCGCTGACGACGCCCTCGACGTCGTCGAATGCCGACTCGATGCACCAGAAGCAGCCGCCGGCGAACGTGGCGACGGAATCGCCCGACTTGTCCTTCGCCCGGGAATTGGCACAGCCGAGCGAGATACACGCCGGAAGCACGAAGACCAGCAGGACGATGCCGAAGGTTCGCAGGACAGTGTGATTCATCTGGCGGAGCATCGATTACCTCGTCCCTATTGGCGGAGTGATCCGTGGTCATCCAGGGAACAACTTACGGCAACTCCATTATTCCACGCAGGACGGTCCCGGGCCTGCCGCCTACTTCGGGCGCCGAGTCCGTACCGGATCCTCCGGCTGCGGCAGCAGCTGAATTCCCTCGGTTTTCAACAGCTCGAGCGCGATTTCCACCGCCGTCTCCAACTGGGGGTCGTGACCCTGATTGACGAGCTTCGCCGTTTGCTCGACATGGACATCCGGCGGAACGCCCTCGTTCTCGACGGCCCAGTTGCCCTCGGTGTCGTAGAAGCCTCCACGCGGTGCGGTGATGAAGCCACCGTCGATCAGCCCGGGAACATCCCAGATACCGACAAGCCCACCCCACGTCCGAGTTCCGACCAACGGTCCGATCTCTTTCTTGCGGAACATGTAGGGCAGCATGTCGCCACCGGACCCGGACATCTCGTTGATCAGCATCACCTTGGGACCCCATATCGCCGCGTTCGGAGCCGTGAACGGTTGCCGATCGCCGATCGGGTTGTTGAAGTAACCAAGAAGATCTCGCGAGAGCAGATCGACAATGTAGTCGGCGATCGAACCGCCGTGGTTGTAGCGCTCATCGATGATGGCGCCCTTCTTGTGTTGTTGGGCGAAGAAGTTTCGATTGAAGCTGGTGTAGCCACCGCCTCCGGTATCGGGAATCCAGACGTAGGCCAGTTTGCCGTCGGAGAGTTTATCGACTCTGCGGCGATTGCTCTCGACCCAGTCGCGCGTTCTGAGGCCACCGTCATTGGCGACGGGGACCACCGTGACCTGGCGGGCGTCGGCCATCTTCGTGCTCTTCGAGAGCGAGAGTCGCGTGCGACTTCCGGCCGTGCGATCGAACAATCGGTAGAGGTTGTCGCCGGCCTTCAATTCGACGTCGTTAACGGCCAGGAGATAGTCACCAACCGCTGCGTCGATCCCCGGACCCGAAAGGGGAGACTTCAGTCCTGGATTCCAGTTCTCACCATTGTAGATCTTGTCGATACGAAAGCGTCCACGGTCGATGTCGAAGTCGGCGCCGAGAAGGCCACCCGGGACGGTCTCGACGTCCGGCGTGTCGCCGCCACCCGTGAAGGAATGGCCGACGGCCGTCTCGCCACCGAGGATATCCAGGACGTAGGTCAGGTCGGCGCGATGTCGGACGTGCGAAACCCACTCGCCATAGGCCTTGCGTGCCCACTCCAGATCCAATCCGTGGACGTTATCCACGTAGAAGTAGTCGCGTTGGAAACGCCAGGACTCGAGGAACAGCTGCTTCCATTCGGCGGCGGGGTCGACCTTCATGCGCATCGCCGATAGATCCAGCGCACCCTCCCCCGGTGTCGGGGCGCCGACGGCGTCGAACAGTGTGAACGCGTTGGGAGGACGTCTCACCAGGAGCTTCATGCCGTCATCGGACAGGTCGAAGCCGACGATGCCGCTGGTAACAACCTCGGCTTCCCGGGACTCGAAGGAGTAACGATGTAGGGTCACACCGGGTTGGTTGTCGATCGCTTCGGCATAGAACACCGTGTCCTCGACACCGGCGGATAGGCCGGTGTAGGGACGCGCCGGGACCCCCAGCGCCAGGACGCGCTGGTCGATGCCGTCGAAATCGATGGTGACCTCGGGGACGTCGTCCGCCTCCTCGTCGTCATCGCTCTCCTCGTCGGTATCCTCCGACTCCGTCTCTTCCTCCACGACCTCTTCGTCGTCACTCTCAAGCGCAAGCGGAGACGGTGACTCCCGATCCAGCACGGCGACGTAGATCGAGTTGTTCACGCGTTGATTGATCGAACTCATGTCCAGCCAGCCGACGTTGAGCCCGTAGTCGGTGCTGGCAAGGAAGTAGAGCTGCTTGCCGCCGACGTCCCACGCAGGGGAGTGCGCGTTCGATAGACCGTCGGTCAATTGATGGGATGTCCCATCCTCGACGGAGTAGATGACGACCGCCGCGTACTGGCTGGGTAGTCGCTTGGCATAGGCAATCCAACGCGAGTCGGGAGACCACTCGGGATAGATCAGGCGCACCGGATGAGCGAAGCCCTCGGTGCCGATCTTCTTCGACTTGCCGCTTTCGATATCGACGATCCAGAGATTGCGATCCGCGTCGCCGTAGGCCAATGATTGGGAGTCCGGGGACCAGACCGGCGTATAAAAGAACGTCGGGTCGGGAAGTTCGATGGTGCGACGGTCGTCGCCGAACTGGTCGGTCAGCACCAGCGCGTACTCTCCGCCACGATCGCTGAACCAGGCGATCTTCTGACCGTCCGGCGACCAGCTTGGCCGACGGTCGGCAGCACCGGAGTCCCGACTCAGGTTGCGGATGTCGCCCTTCTCTCCGGGAATCGTAAAGATCTCACCGCGAGCCTCCATGACGGCGCGTTTCCCGGTTGGCGACAGCTCGAAGTCGGCGATCATCGTCGACACGTCTTCCCAGTGAGGACGCGCCGCGGGGAAATCGCCCCGCACCGTGACGTCCAACTTCTTCGCCTTTCCACCCGTCACATCCATGGTGTACAGGTGGCCGCCATTCTCGAAAACAAGTCGACCAGCGCCACCTTCCAACCGTTTGCAATCCATCTCCTTGAAGTGGGTGCGCTGCTCAAGCTCTTGCGAGCCGGTGTCATACGACCAGACGTTCATCGCCCAGTCCCGGTCACTGAGAAAGAAGATGGAGTCGTCGATCCACACGGGAGCGATGTCGTTGCTGCCCTCCCATGGAAGATCCTGCTCGGCGTGGCTCTTGAGATCCAACACCCGGATCGGTTGGGCCTGACCGCCGCGGTGGTTTCGCCATTCGCCGTCCCAGACATTCAGTTTCTCGTAGGCGATCTGTTTTCCGTCCGGGGAGTACGCGCCGTCGACCGCTCTTGGGATCGGAAGCTGCGTCGGCATGCCGCCGTCCACCGAGATCGTCCAGAGACGAGGCCACGGTCGGGGAGCGTTGATTCTCCCCGAGTTGAACAGCACCGAGTTTCCGTCGCCCGTCCAACCACTGACCGTGTCCGCCGTCGGGTGCCAGGTCAGACGCTTCGGTTCGCCACCGGTCACCGGCACGATGTAGACGTCGGTATTGCCGTCGTACTGACCCGAGAAGGCAACCGTCATCCCGTCCGGAGAGAAGTGAGGCTCTGTCTCTGCGCCGTGGAATGTAGTCAGGCGTCGCGCATCGCCGCCGCCCCGATCGACGACCCAGATGTCGTTCGCGTAGACGAAGGCGACATGACGCTCGCCGATGGCGGGATTGCGGAATAGCCGTGTTTGCTCGTCGGCGCCGGCCGGCAGGACCAGGAGGAGAAGGACAACGACGAGCAGAACGATTTCAGTTCGACGACACACGAGAACGCTCCTTTTTGCGCGGGGGATGGTCCAGCCTGCACGGCTGGAGGTCGCGAATCAAGCCCCAATCACTTACCCTTGGCCCATGCAAAGAATCATCCTGGCCGGTCTCGCTGTTTTTCTCGCTTTCGCCGCGATCGTCGCGGCACCCGTCGTGACGATCGAGATGGAAGAAGGAGTCGTCGACAAGCCCGTCGATGGACGCCTGCTCCTCATCGTCTCGGAACGTGACCGTGGCGAACCGCGTCAGCATGTGAGTTGGGGGATGCGCACTGCGCAGATCTTCGGGGTCGATGTCGACGACCTCAAGCCGGGGCAGCCGATCGTCTTCGATGAGAAGATTCTGGGGCACCCGCTCGATAGTCTGAAAGATATTCCGGCGGGGGAGTATCACCTTCAGGCCGTCCTTCATGTCTACGAGACGTTTCAGCGGGCCGATGGCAAGCGACTGAAGTTGCCGGCGGACAACGGCGAAGGGCAGGACTGGAGTCGATCCCCGGGGAATCTCTACAGCGAACCGCGGACCGTGACCCTAGGGGGCGATTCGCAAGTCAGTCTAAGTTTGACTCAGACGATTCCCCCTATCGAACCAGTGGAAGATACGAAGTATGTCCGTCGTCTTCGAATGAAGAGCGAGATGCTGACGGAGTTCTGGGGAACGCCAATCTACATCAGCGCGATCGTACTGCTGCCCGAGGGGTTCGACGAAGAGACGGAGATGCGTTACCCGGTCCTCTACAACCAGGGGCACTTTCCCAGTGGCGTCCAGTTCTTCCGCGAGACACCTCCTGACGAAACGATGCGCGGTGGTTGGCGTCGGTGGGTCCAGTCGAACCACGAGTTCTACCAGCACTGGATCAGCGGTCGTGTTCCGAAGATGGTGGTCGTGTTGACCCAGCATGCGACGCCGTACTACGACGACTCCTACGGCATCAACAGCGCCAATACCGGACCCTATGGCGACGCGTTGATACACGAGTTCTACCCGTACGTCGAGGAACAGGTGCGTGGCATCGGAGAGTCGTGGTCTCGTGTCGTGTACGGGGGCTCCACGGGTGGTTGGATGAGCCTGGCGCAGCAGATCTTCTACCCGGAATTCTTCGGGGGGGTCTGGAGCTACTGTCCGGATCCGGTGGATTTCCACGCGTTCCAGTTGATCGATGTCTATGACGGGTCCAACGCCTATTTCGCGGGCGGCTCGTTCAAGAAGGTTGACCGTCCGCTGGGACGGCAGCCGAACGGGATGCCCTTCATCACGGTCCGCGATTTCGACCGCCACGAAGAGGTTCTTGGCACACGGGGTCGCTCCGGAGGCCAACTGGATGCCTTTCACGCCGCGTTCGGGCCGGTCGCAGAGGACGGATACCCCGCAGAACTCTGGGAACCGCAAACCGGGAAGATCGATCCCGACGTGGCCCGGTACTGGCGTGAGAACTTCGACCTGAACGCCTACCTGCAGCGTCACTGGAAGGACGTGGGTCCGTCCCTGGTGGGCAAGATCCACCTTACGATGGGGACCAAGGACACGTTCTACCTCGAGACGGCGGCAACGATGCTGGAGGAATTTCTGGAGAGCACGGCCGAGCCGGACAACGGTCCGTACTACGCCGGCGAGTTCGACTACGGCGACAACGAACCCCATTGCTACACGGGGGTTCCGGACGAGAAGGGGCTCCATCCGACTCTGTATCAGATGCTCGTGTTCGCCGAACATATCCGTTCGTCGGCGCCGGAGTCCGGCGACATGTCCTGGTGGCCGTAGGGCGGACCTACGGCACCACGTGCCAGCGGGTCTGACGACCGGCGAGATACTGGACCGTCTCGCCGTCGTAGACGGCACTCTGTTCGAGCTTGATCTGCACCCACTGGTCGTCCCACTCGGGGACGGGGGCCTTGATGTTGCCTTCGATGGCGTAGCCTGTCATGGCATGCATCTTCCAGTCACCGCGAATCGGCGTCGGCCCCTGGTTGTCCCACATGCCGATCGTCGGACCTGCCGCGTGCCCGAAGAATCCCAACGGATGAGTGTAGACACTGGCGACGATCGACTCCTTGCTCGCCCGTTCCAGCGTCGTGGTCAGGATCTCGTTACCGGTCCGGCCGATCACGAACGACGACGTCAGCAGATCCTGCCATCGGTTTCCGACGCCAAGCGCGTTCTTGAGTCCCTCCGGAACATCCGTCTCGCCGACCCGCAGGACGTAGCCCATCTCCTGGGTGTCCGTGCAGAGCCTCAGATAGCAGATACCGACATCGGTGTGGAGGACATCTCCACGAAGGATGCGGGTGTCACCATTGCCGAAGAACGGCGCATCGCGTTCATCGATCACACCTCGTCGCTGAACGTTGACGTAGGGTTGGAACCAGGGCTCCAGGTCCAGGTCGTGGAAACGCTGTCGGATGTACCAGGCCACATCGGCCGTGGTGGTGGCACCCGGGGTGATTACCTGATCACTGAAGGCCTCGGCAATCACGCGACGGGCGATCGCGACGACCTGAGGATAGAGCTCCATCTCCAGGGCTGTTCGGGTCTCGAGCCAACGAATCACCAGGGATTCGGCAGGTACGAGGCGCTTCACGTACTCCGTGCCCAGCGCGTCGCGTAAACGCGTGTCCAACCCGGCCGTTAGTCCATCGGCCAGCGGCCAGTCGCGACTGGTGTTGACGGCGATCCGTTTGGGGTCTCGCTCGGCGATCACCTCTGCCAGACGATGCCACTGCTCCTCGAGGTCGCCGCCTTCCCAGGCCGCCTCGTAGAGGTCCTCAAGCGGGTAGCGACTGACCGTCAATCGCTCGACGCCGTCTTTCTCGCCGCGGTCATGAAAGACCAGCATGGTCGTGCGTCGGGCCGCGAAGATCGGTTCGGGTACCAAGGAGAAGAAGACCGGATCTTCGGCGTACTCCCGATTGAGCACGAGCCACATGTCGATGTTGGACTCACGCATCAATTGCGGAAGCAGGTTGTCCAATCGATCCGTCAGGACACGGTTGACGATGGCCACGCGATCCCGTCTCGGTTGGATGGACGGCATCTGTCGGATCTCGCGGCCCTGGTCGAAGTCGACCGGTGACTCGGCGGACGTCGTTCCGACGCAGAAGATCGCGATGAGGGTCAGGAGGACAGGAGAGAATTTTCCGGATCGGTAGGACATGGGTGCTCCTCGGGCGAGAGGCCCCATCCTAGCAAGAAGACCCCGCGGGAGGTTAGGCGGATCGGGTCAACGACGTCGCAAGACAGGCTCCGTCGTCGGTCAGTTCGAAGCAATCGTCGTCGGTTTTCTCGAGGAGGCCGGGCTCAACCAGTTTCGCCACCGCAGCGACGGCCTCGTTGCCATAGAATCGTTCGTCGCCGGCCTTGACCTCTCCCTCGATCGATCCCTCACCTCCGTAGACATAGATGGTGTTGCCTCTAGCGGCAGCGGCCAGGATCTCTTTTTGCACATCGTCGAGGTCGTACTCCCACCAGTTCTTCTGTTTATTCGGAGTGTTGCCCTTCTTGCGCGGCCTCGGCTGGCGATCGATGGCGTTCGTCGATGGGACCGCCGGGGGACCACCGCTCTGGACTCGGGTGCCGCAGGCGAAACAGCGCACGGAGTTTGCCGTCATACGAGTTCGACATTTCTTGCATTGAGCTGCAACGCTTGCCATGAGTCCTCAGCTTTCGGGCAGCCCCACCCTCAAATGTTACGATTCGAAGGGGAATCGGCAAGATCAGATAGTGAATTTGTCGTGGTTTACGTCTCGTTTTCCCGTGCGGCGCCCCTATGAGATTACGATCTCGTCAGCGCAGTGACGAAAACGACATTTACCCGCGGCGATCAGGCCGGTTGGATCGCTCCGCTTTCGACCCAATGCGCAAACAGACGTCGAATGCGATAGGAGTCGCACTCCAGGGCCGTCTCACACTCAACCGGAGTCGCGCCCTTGGCCGCCATCATCCACACGCTCTTGGTGAACGAGGGATCCGGCTCATCATGTGGACGGCTTGGTTTGTCCCCCGACCAGCCGTAGACGGCTTCGTCGGGAACAAGCGCGCGCGCTTGCTGGAATTCGTCGTAACGACGCATCGCCTCCAGGACCGCCGGCATGATCTCGATCGGTTTGTGGAGCGTACTCGTCTTGGACGCCAGTTCTCGCTGACGCTTGAACATGAAGTTGCCGGGGACCGGGATCTCGAAGATCTGGTAGAACGCGATCTCGCCCTTCAGGCGACCGTACCTGCAGTTCACCAGCAGTCCCTTGTCCAGAACCAATCGTGAGATCGGTTTGTTGTCGCGATCGGTCAGAGACAGGCTCCCCGTCACTTTCGATTCCGATAGGGACTGTAGGAGGCTTGGCAGCCCGAACAGTTCGATATCACCGGTGAGACTGGCGGCCGTCTCTTCTTCGCTCTTGGCCTCGATACCGAAGGCCTCCAATGCTTTGGAGGCGTCGCGCTCGAAATTCTGATCCGAGAATCGCTCGACGATTTCCTCGAAGAGTTCCTTGACCTCCGGAGTCGGGGTGCCGGAGAGCGCGTGAATCAACTGAGAGATCTTTTCGTTCTGGCGCTGCATCACGAATCCCAGAACCTTGATGGGGAGGTAGCCCTCCAGGGCATCCAGGAGACGAGAGACAAGACTGCTGTCCTCGGCGAGGTTTTGCGTCCCCAACTCTCGAAGCCTGGCGTGAGCGTCACCGAGCTGAGGTTCCGTCCTGAATCCGTGTTCGACTGCACACCGCATCGCGCTGGACGATCCACAGCGGATGAGCGAGGAGACCGCGCGTTCGACCAGGTTGGCAACGTCATCCACGACGTAGGGCTCACACGCATCTTCGATGAGTGCCGTCTCCAACTCGGTCAGCTTCGTGATCAGGAACTCCTCGGCGTGATCCTTGTCGAACTGAGCCGCCGCCGTGATCACCTCCCGAACCTGAATGATCGGTCGGCCCCAATCCGCGATCTGGACCAACTTCTCCATCTCGGCGTCACGATCGCAGTCCGCCGGACGGGGAATACGCCGGAGCAGAAAGATCAGATTGCGAGTGTAGAAACCTTTGGGGTCTCGTTGCTCCGCATCGAGCCAGTCCACGAGTCGTTGGTACGAAGCCGACCGGCCGTCCGCTCCGTGGGTTTCGAGTAGAGCCAGCAGGAGTTTTCGCCGGTCGCGCTTCGGTTCCTCGAACAGCTGATCCAGCAGACTGATCGGCGACAGCGCAGGAAAGAAATCGAGGATCGTTTTCAACAGCGGGCGCCGGTCGGTGCTTTCCGAGAAGCGACGCAGGTAGTTCTGGGACAGATTGGCGTGGGCTTCACGCTGGACCGCAGCGGCGATCTCGTTGTCCACGGATCCTTCCTTGATCAGACGGCCGGAGAGTTCGAACATGGTTCGGGACTGGGCCAGATGGCCGTCGTTGAACTGTTCGACGGCGCTGGCCACCAGCTCGTTGAATCGTTTGCCCGATTCCCGGGCGCTAGGCGCCATCGTGACCAGGCGATGCATCGCCTCCACCGGACGTGCGCCCGGCGTGATGGTCTCGCCGCCCGCGTCTCCTGTCGGGACCGGGACAGACCAGCCCGGCAAGATGCTGCCCAGCTGACGGAAAACTTTGTCGACACTGGCGTCGAGACCGAGTTTCACCAGACGGTCCATGTGGCCGGTGAGTTCCTCTTCGGATTGGGCACTGAACGCCGCAGATGCGAGCGCCTGGGTCAGCACCTGCTCACGGGAACTCTGTGTCCCGCCGGTTGCCGCAGGGGTCTCGGTTCCGACGGTCTCGAGACGGTCGACCAGCGCGCTGAAGCGTCGAAGCCCTCGCACGACATCCGGCGACAGTTCATCGCTCTCGACAGCCGGGGCCATCGGCATCGATGGGGCGGCCGCGATGTTCGGTGTCGGAGATACCGAGGCAGGCGTCGTTACGGCGACGTTCGGTTGCGACCCGGCGCCTGGCGACATCTGCTGCGGGAGTCCGACCGCCTGAGCAGGCGCCGTGGCGGCTGCGACACCGGCAGCGCCGCTTGCTGCGGTCGAGCGACCGTGCAACACCTTTACCTGTCCGACGATCCCGTCGTCACCCTCACCGATCCGGTTCAGATTGTCGATGAGGCTGCGTCGGTCGGGTTCGGGACAGATCGCAATGACCAGTCGTCCGAGTTCTTCCAGGTACGCCTTCAGCTTATCGACGTCGATCAGCTCGAACTCCGCCATCAGGTAGATCTTCTTGACCGCGTGATGGAGGTAGTCGGCGGCGACGATCGGTTGCCCGGGGGCGTGGATCTGTCCATCGATCCAGTTGCGGATCATGTTGGCCACAAGCTGCGGCGGCGATGTCAGTAGGTGCTCCATCGCATCCAGCACCATCAAGGGTGCGATCTCGTCGGAGAGATAGCGCCGGAATTCGTCCAGTGCCTCGCGAGAGTCGCGATCGATGGTGGCTGTCATCTTTCCCGCACCTGTGTCCTACGGAAGGATTCCTCCCTTAATGAAGAGAACCCTGTCCTGGAGTCCAATCTGAGGCGGGGTTTGCCGTCGGTCAAGCGAGGCGACGTGAACTGTGGCTTGACGACCGGCAGATCAGTCCCTATACTGTCCTATGACATTAGGACAGTGGATCGACGAATCCCCGTAAGAACCAGCTGTCCGTCCGAGGCCCCTCCCATGGACCTACGCATCGACCCCACCGACGCGGTTCCGATCTACGCGCAGGTTGTCGACCAGATCAAGGCGCTGATCGCCAGCCGTGCTCTCCGCCCAGGCGATCCGATGCCTTCGGTGCGAGAGCTCGCCGTCAACCTGAGGATCAACCGCAACACCGCCTCCAAGGCCTACCAGACCCTGGAGGCCGAGGGGATCCTGGCCAGCCGTCAGGGGCAGGGGACCGTCGTCGCCGAGGGCGGCGCGCCGTGGTCCCACGAGGAACGGGTCCGACGACTGGAGCGCAGCCTCGACCGATCGATCGTCGAGGCCTACCACCTGGAGATCCCGTTCGACGAGATGCCACCCATTCTGGAAGAGCGTCTCAAGCGATTCACACCCGACGACAACAGAGACAAGAAAGAGGATCCGGCATGAGTCAACCTGCCATTCAGATCGTTGGCTTCAGCAAGGACTACGGCAAGACACGCGCCGTAGACGACTTGACCTTGACGGTTCCCGAGGGGTCCATCTTTGGCTTTCTCGGCCAGAACGGCGCCGGCAAGACGACAACCATCCGAACGTTACTGAACCTACAGCGACCCACCGCGGGCCAACTGTCGGTGATGGGTTTGGACTCGGTGCGGGACTCGGTCGCGGTTCGACGACAGGTGGGCTATCTACCGGAAGAGCCGACCTATTACCCGTGGATGACCGTCGACGAGATCCTCCGTTTCAACCGTGCGTTCTATCCCGAATGGGATGGGGCTCTGGAGGCGTCTTTAGTCAAGCAGCTGGACCTTCCGCGGAAGCGCAAACTCCAGGATCTATCCCGGGGGATGCAGTCCAAGGTTGGCCTGGTGATGGCGTTGGCGCCGCGCCCCAAGGTTCTGATCCTCGACGATCCGACGTCGGGTCTCGATCCGGTTGTTCGCCACGAGTTTCTAGAGGTCGTCATCGCCAACGTCCAGAACGAGGGCGGCGCGGTCTTCTTCTCGACCCATCTGTTGCATGAGATGGAGCGGGTCGCCGATCGGTTGGCGATCCTCCACAAGGGAACCCTTCGCTGGACCGGGTCGCTGGATGAGGTCAAACAGACGGTGAAGAAGCTGCGGGTCGTCTACGACAGCGACGTCCCGACGACCTTCCCCATCGAGAACCCGCTGCGGGTCGATCGTAACTCGCACTCGGCGATGCTGACGGTCGCGGACTTCGATCCGGCGA
>JAOTYK010000036.1 GCA_029861955.1 Acidobacteriota bacterium | reverse complement strand
TGCCTTCATCATAACCCAGTCGTCGTGGTTGCCGGATCTTCGGGTCACAGCGGCGGAAAATCGATCCGGTCCGTCTCTACCTTGCCGGTAAGAAGATAGGCCACCATCGCCTCGGCGATCTTCGGCGTGCCGATCAGCAAGTCGTCGCTATGCCCGGCTCCAACAAGCGTCAGATGCGTGGCGTTGGCGAACCCGGCCAGCGCCTCTTCGGCGTTGGCAGGCGGCGTGCGTGAGTCCAGGGTCCCGCTGACGGCCAGCACCGGCACCCGCGACTGAAGCGGTGCGCGAAACGCGTCGCCCAGATCGACGACCGCCCAGTAGGGGCAGATCGTTGTCAGGTCCATGTTGATCGCCTCCCCGATGAGCGAGCCCGGCTCCTCGCTCGCGATCAGCTCGAACCGCTCCGGTGACGCTCCGGAAGCGCAATCCATCGACAGTTCCAGCAACGACGGGCTGCCGCCCTGGCGCAGTCGCAGCGTGAACTTCGCCAGCTCCGCGTAGTCCCCCCTCGCGATGCGCCGTACGCGACGCGCGGCACGCATGAAGTCGTCTCGTTCTCCAAGCCCGTAGAGCACGGCGGTCTTCAGGTCGAGTGAACCGAGGGCAACCTCGACGTCGCTTCCCGTTGCGGAATCCCTGATCGTCACCCGGGGTTTTTCTCGTGAGAGGCGTTCGATTCCCTCCTCCACGTCGGTGACGAAGCCGACCCAACCGGTCTGCTCTTCGAGGGCGCGGCCGATCTCCCGTACGACGCCATCGACGATCGCCGGCCGCTTGTACGTATGATCCGGCCCCTCGACACCGGCGAGGACCGCACGACCCACGCGATGCGGATAGGCCCGGATGTAGGCAAGCGCCAGATGGGTGCCGTAACTGATCCCGACCAGGTTCAGCTGCTTCGCTCCAATCGCGACACGAAGATCTTCCAGATCCGCAGCGCTCTCAACCGTTGTAAAAGAGTCCGGATGAATCGTTCCCGACCACTCATCCCAACAGTCGCGCAGCACAGGCCGGTGCGCCCGGATCAACTCGTCGGCACCGACCTCGCGATCGAGGGGGTAGCTCCAGGCCCCGGAGCAACGCGGCGCAGGATCGACGGTCTGCACCCCGCGCTGATCGAGGGCGATGACATCGCCGGCCTCGCGCAGCTTCATGAAAAACGGAAAACGGTCACCACTTGCCGTGTACACACCGGATCCGCCGGGGCCGCCGGCCAGATAGACGATCGGAGTCGCAGCCGACCTATCCCCCCTCGCGGCGAACCGCACCCATCGAATCGCGACCGAGGCGTCGTGTGGATGATCTCGACGGGCGGGCACGCGCAATTGACCCAGCTCCGCATCGACCTGTGGCGGGTAGAACCAGAAGTCCGTCTGGGCGAAGAGGATCGGCGTGAGGCTGAGCCGACCGTCCACGACCTCCGGGCCGACCTCCTCGATCATCGGTACTTTTTCGCCGAGCCAGGCCAGGCCCCGCAGGGTGAGGATGCCGCACACCGCGACGAGCAGGAGCCACAGGACGCCACGCAACAGGCGTCGCAGTCCCGATCGCTTCTGAAGTCCCAAATTTCGGCCCTCTCCCGTCACCCAATACCTATACGGGCAAGGGCTGAATTGATTAACACCGACGGCCTTGATCCGTGGATTGGAATGAATAGGTTCTGACTCCAGGAGTCCATTCCACCGGAGGGTTATCCATGCGAGTCCTGGCGTTCTTGCTCGTATCACTGATCGTTATTTGTGGTTGCAACGTCAGCCACCACGAAGCGGCGGCAACGCCACCCGAGCAAGCTGCAGAACGCGACGCACCGGTTGTGGTCGCCCAGCTTCCATCGGGAGTCTCGACCATGGGCTCAGCCACGGGCGTCGGCAGGACCGTGGAGTTCGGTTGGGGTATTGCGGTCTGGGATGACGAGGACCGAGGAAAGCTGATCGTCGGGTTGCTGGAATCAAAACCAAGCGACGAGGACATCGCCAGTATTGTCGAGAAGAAGAGCCTGTTCATGAGCCTGTTCCGACTGGCCGAACCCATGCTCGAGTTCACGATTCACTTCGATTCGTCCGACGGCACGCCGGATATCTCGAAGCCCACCTCCCGTTCAGCCCTGTTCGTCAACTTTGATGACAGAGGACCGATGACGCTCAGTCGCACGGTGAACACGGCCGGTCGCGAGGTTCATCTGGACGGATCACTGAATGCCGGGATCATTCACGGGCGTCTCGTCGGCACGGACACATTTGAGATAGGCGACGACCGACGCGAGTATGAGTGGGACGTCAATATCGAGTTACCGGTTCGGTAAGAGTCACTCCTCGTCTGCCAACCTGACGAACGCGTCGAGATCACCCTTCGGCGCACCGAGCAGTTCTAACGCTTTGGCAAACCGCGCACGTCGGACGCGATCCGATGCGCCGTCGAACCCGTGTTCGCGAACGGCCTCGATCGTCAACGGCAGCGTGTGGTCGAGTTCGATTCCAGTTCCCTGAAACGGCATGACCCCCGGCTCGACCATCGGCCAACCGCTGAAATGGACCACCGAGCCATCGGGGCCGGTCGATGTCAACACGGCCGCCTCGGCACCCACCGTCGTGCCGCCGATCACCGTGGCCCGGCCGGCGTCGCGCAAGATGCGGGGGGCCCACTCGCCACCGCTGGCGCTGTGCTCATCCACGATCGCGACGATCTTGCCGCCATAGCGTGGCTTTCGTGGCGTGATCACCCGACTCTGGCCATTGGAGTTGCCCCATTGATAACTCTGGCTTCGCTCCAGGAGGTTCCCAAGGAACGGGTCGGATGCCGCGACCTGGCCGCCTCCGTTCCCCTGAAAGTCGAGGATCAATCCCTTGGTGTCGTGCAACTCCGCCAATGCCGCGCGCAGCATCGTGGTCATCTTTCCGTCGGGCCCCAGCGTCCCGAGGCTGGGATCAAAGGTCTTCACACCCATGTAGCCGATCGAGCCGACTCGGCCCGTGACCAACCAGGTCTCGCCGAAGTGTTTCTTCGGTGGAGGGAGGTTGGACGTATCGGGGCGACGCAGCGGGTGATCGGTCTCGCTGCCGTCGGGCCAGCGCAGGCTGACCTCGAACGTCGAACCGAGGGGTCCCCCGGCGAGGATTTCCGCCGTGCCGCCTATCGGCTCACCCTGGACCCGGACAATCTCGGGGTAGGCGTAGGGATCGTCGATGAACGACTCTGGAATTTCGGGCCAGTCCATCACATAAAAACGTCGCTCGATCATCTCTGTCTCGAGATCCGGGATGGACCAACGCCCCTTGATCGTATCCATGGAGGGTATGAACGAGACATGGGGGTCCGTCAGCACCGACAGCATGCGCGCCAACTCCCAGGCGAACTCGTCGGCGTTTTCGGCGGCTAGAGCACGGGGCCGGTGCTCGGCCCGCTCCTGATCCCAGTCGACGTCGTACAGCTCGAAATACGGATAGTCGTCGCGCAGGCGCTCCCAGTGATGGTCAAACGTCTTGGCGTAGAGCTCGGAGGTAGTTAGTCGGCAGCGATTGGATGGCGCCAGCGTGAGAGCGACGGCCACGGCGGCTGTGATGACGAGGGAGCTGCGGAAGAGGGTTTTAGAATGCCTCACGGTGTTCTCCTTGATTCATGGAGGTTACCGGACGCGATACATCGACGCCTGACGGCGTCGTGACGGTTCGCTGACGAAGCGGTGACAAAGGATTCTACCCCTTCGGCCTGGCCTTTCCTCGGGGTTTTGGCTTCCCCGCGAACTTCCTGCCCTTCACGAAGGGTCGCGGTTTGCCACCGCCACGGGGCCCAGTGTCCAGCTGGATCAACAGCGGCTGCTGCAGGATGCGAACCTTCCTTAGATGTTGCACGACCTTCGCCGGCAGGCCGCGGGGGAGATCGACGATGCTGTAGCGGTCGAACATCTTGATTCTGCCGATGGCGCTGCCCTGGAGGCCGGCCTCGTTGGTGATCGCGCCGACGATGTGTCCCGCCGTGGCACCATGGGCTCGGCCGACCTGGATCTTGTAGCTCTCCAGATCTTCCTGCCGCGGTCGTTCACTCCGCGTACGCGTATTCCTCGCGGGACGGGTCGTGTCCGGCGGCGGCTGCAACGGCCGTTTCTGCTGAACAAGAAACGTGAGAGCCGCGGCGACGTCGTCGGACGTACAGCTACTCTCGTCGGCGAACTCCTTGACCACGGTTCTGAAGAAGTCCAGGTCCTCGTCACCCGTGAGGATCGCGGTGAGTTGCTGCTTGAAAGCCTCGATCCGGCGTTTGGCCAGCTGCTTGCTGCCGGGGACGTCGAGCCACTCGATCGGCGACCGTGTGGCCCGCTCGATCGCGTGCAGGAGTCGACTCTCCCGCGCCGTCACGAAGGTGATGGCCGTTCCATCCCGCCCCGCACGCCCGGTGCGTCCGATTCGATGGATATAGGCCTCGATGTCGTGAGGGATATCGAAGTTGACGACATGGCTGATGCGAGGGACATCGAGCCCACGGGCGGCCACGTCGGTCGCGATCAGGATATCCAGCTTGCCGGTCTTGAAGCCGTTGACGGTGCGCTCGCGGGCGGGCTGGCTCATGTCGCCGTTGAGGGCGGCACAGGCGAATCCTCGCGCCTCTATCCGTTCGGCCAGATCCACGGTGGCGGTTCGGGTTCGCACGAAGACCAGCATGCCGTCGAAGTCGACCGTTTCGAGGAGTCGAGTCAGAGCATCCAGTTTGTCGTGGCCGCGGACCATGCAGGCCCGTTGTTCCGTGTGTTCCACGGTGACGGTTTCGGCCGCGACACGGACCTCCCTTGGGTTGGTCAGGTAGGTCTGCGCCACTTTCTGAATCGGGCGTGGCATCGTCGCTGAAAACAATGCGGTCTGACGCTCGTCCGGGACGTGTTGCAGGATCCACTCGACATCATCGAGGAATCCCATGCGCAACATCTCGTCGGCCTCGTCCAGGACCAGGGTCTTCAACCCGTCCAGCTTGAGGCTTCCACGACTTAGGTGATCCATGACCCGGCCGGGTGTTCCCACCACTGCATGGACGCCGCGACTTAATTGCCGTAACTGACCGCCGTACTCCTGACCGCCATAGATCGGCAGGATCCTGAAGCCCTTCAACTGGCTGGCGTAGCGCTGAAACGCCTCGGAGACCTGGATCGCAAGCTCGCGGGTCGGGGTGAGCACCAGGATCTGCGGGGTCGCCTTCTTCAGATCGACGCGTGTCAAAAGCGGTAAGGCAAACGCGGCGGTCTTCCCCGTACCGGTCTGTGCCACCCCCAGGAGATCCCGCCCTTCGAGGAGATACGGGATGCTCTGGGCCTGAATCGGAGACGGCTGTTCGTAGCCGATCTTCTCCAGTGCGGCCAGCACGGGCGGAGCCAGACCGAGAGCGGCAAACTTGGATGTCGATTTGTCGTTCATGGGGAGGGGGCATCTTACTGATGCGTGTCATGAATGGCCACCGATGCTGGTTGCCGGACATCTCGCTTCATTCCACAGCAACAAACGCAGACCATCCCGCCACGTATGATGCAGTACCGAAACGTGACGTGAAACCCGTTTTCGCGAGACTCCCATCATCGGGGGATCCTTTTTCTTCGCCGTTCCCCGTATGCTTCCCCCCATGAGGGGTTTCCACGTCGCGATCGTCGTATGTGCCGTCGCCGCCTTCTGTGGGGTGATCTCCCCTGCGCTTGCCCAGGAGCGCTACCGACGCGACTGGTCCGACCATCCAGGCATGCCGAGGCAGATCTGGGACCTGACGCACGACGAACGCGGCTTTCTGTGGCTGGCCAGCGAGGAGGGCGTGCACCGCTTCGACGGTCGGGAAGTCGTGCCATGGGGCCGGGACGTGGTGCGCACGGTCATCCACAGCATCAATCGTGACCCGGACGGCCGGCTCGTCGCGGTCGCCGCAGGTGGATCGGCCTACGAAGTCAACGCCGACGGCCTCGAGACGGTCCTCGGACCGGACGGAGCGCCCTTCACGGACCTGCAGGATGCCGACTACGCCGCCGACGGCAGCCTGTGGCTCTGCACCGACGACGGCTTGTATCGAAGAACTACGGACGGCTGGACGACGATCGACGAGTCCGCACTCAGAGGTCAAATGGCGATCCGCGTGCGTGGCGCACCGGATGGCGGGGCGTTCGTCGGTACGCGGGAGGGAAGCTTCGTTCGTGTGTATCCGGACCACACGGCCGAGACGTGGGCCTCCGGGTTGCAGGGCCGGGTGATGCGCATCGCCGTCAAGGACGCGCACACGCAGGCGTTCAGTCTGCGCTTCGGTCCGAACCATGGCGTCTACCTGGTGGAGGGCGGACAGGTGCGCCCCGTCTATCAAGCAGCGGAAGTCGGTAGACGCTGGACCGGACTTGTTTTCCGCGAGGACACGCTCTGGGCCGTTGCGACCGGTGAGGTCCTCCGGATCACGGACGACTGGAATCAAGTCGAGGTCCTCGGCCCGGATCAGGGTTTTGAAACCGGCGGCTCGGCCGTCGTGGACCACGAGAAGAGCCTCTGGTTAACGAGTTTTCGGGGCACGTACCAGTTCACCGAGCCAGACGTCGTGCTATGGACGGAACAGTTCGGGACGCGCCGGGTTCACCGCGTCGGGTCGGAGATCCTCGTCGGCCGCTGGCGAGGCCCCCAGTTGCGTCGCCAGAGCGGCCAGTGGGATGACCTGACCCCGGACGGTTACCACATCTTCGACTGGGGAGGCGTTTCGCCCTGGGGGACGTTCTGGTTCGTCGCCGTCCAGTATCCCGACACGCCACGTCGCCGTACGGCGCTGCTCGAGTACCGCGATGGCCAATGGACACACCACCTAACACGGGACTTCGGCGTGTACACCGGCGCCTACGCGACCGACGAGTCCGGAGCGTTGTGGATCGCTTACTTCAACACGCTCTGGTGTGTGCCCCGTGATGGGGAAGCACCGCAAGCCGTCGCGACGCTCGCGATGGAGACCGCGATCATCAAGGGGCTCAGCGTTCGCGATGGCCGGGTCTCGATGGCGTTTCGCTATGGCCCGTTCTGCGAAGGCACGCTGAACGCCAACCGCAGCGCACTCGATGGTGAGTGGAACTGCCAGACGATCGACGGCGCGGGTGAACTCAATGACTTCAAGATCATCGACGGCGTTCCGTGGCTCGGCACACGCGATCGAGGGCTGGTCCGGCGCAGCGGCGATGTCTGGGAGGATGTCGTAGGCCAGTCGGAGCTGGGAACGCCCACCATCCAGGGATTCTCGGTCTCCCCTCGCGGCGGCATCTGGGTGGTGACGATCCTGGACAGGGTCCGGATCACACTCGACGGCGATCAGGCGCGTGTTGTCGAGCGGCTGGGCCCGTGGATCGGCGTCCCGAACTGGATGACATTTAACGCACTCGACGAACCGGACGGCACGTTGTGGGTGTCGGGCATGACGTCGGCGATCGAAATCCCGCCTCACGCACGTCAACGGCCCGTCACGCCGCCGTCGGTGTTCGCCACCGGGTTCCGTGCCGATGGTCGGGATTTGTCGCCCGGTGCGACGCAGGTCTTACCGGCCACAACACGCCGGATCGAGTTGAGTTGGGCCGCGCCGGCCTATCGCGACCCCGCGTCGGTGCGTTACGAGGTTCGAGCCGATTCGAGCGGCACGTGGAATCCCTCACGCGGGCGTTCGTATCGATTCGTGGATCTCGGTCCCGGAGACTATCGCATCGAGGTGCGTGCGTCGCTGGACGGCGAGACCTGGTCCGCGCGTCCCGCGGACTTTCGTTTCGAGATACGTAGTCCGATCTGGCAACGGCCCGTGTTCTGGGTCGCGATAATGGGGGTCGCGGCGATCGCGGCGCTGCTCGTGCAGTGGCAACGCACCCGACAGCAGGTCCGGCTCGAACGCCAGCGCACGGACATCGCGATGAACCTCCACGACGAGTTAGGCGCGGGCCTCGGGAGCATCGGCTTGCTGACCGACCTTGCCGGCGGTGACGCGATGGACTCAGGAGAGAGGCGTGAAGTCACCGCCCGAGTCGGCGAGATCTCGCGCGGCCTGTCCCGCTCGCTGTCGGACATCGTCTGGACGCTGCGCCCCTCGTCCGTCGACCTTCCCGGGTTTGCCCTGTTCCTTCGCCAGCGCGCCTCGGACCTGCTCAGCGCCGGCGACACCGCGGTCGAGTTCAGTTTCCCCGATCCGGTCCCGGTGATCCGCTTGCAACTGGAAGTGCGGCGTCAGATCCACGCCATCGCGTCCGAAGCGTTACACAACGCGGCGAAGCACTCGCAGGCCACGAAGGTTCGCGTCGCTCTCGAGCCCGATGCCGACGCCTGGATTCTTCGCATCGTCGATGACGGCGTCGGTTTTGAGGACGAATCCGCAAGCGCAGGGCTAGGACTTGAGAGCATGCGAAAACGTGCCCGGACGATCGGGGCTCGGCTTTCGATGCGGACCGGCAAGGGCGTCGGCTGCCGACTTGAGCTGCACTTCAGGCCCCGTGCGGAGGACCCACGATGAGCACCCAATCTCCCATTCGAGTCGTCGCTGTCGAGGACGATCCCGGTTTCCGCCGAACACTGGAGACCCTCATGGGGCACGCTCCCGGCTTCGAATTATGCGGTAGCTACGGCTCCGCCGAGGCCGCGCTGGCCGAGGCCACTCGCAGAGCAACCGACGAACGGATCGAGGGTTGGGACCTCGTCTTGATGGATATCAGCCTGGGTGGAATGAGCGGGATCCGCGCAACCGAGCAGCTTCGCGAACTGGACCGCGAGCTGCCCATCGTCGTGTTGACGGTTTTCGAGGAGCCCAGCGTGATCGTCGAGGCAATTGCGGCCGGTGCTAATGGCTACCTGCTCAAGAAGACTCACGCGCGTGAGTTGCTGTTCCAGCTGCGAAGCGTGGTGGACGGGGGCGCACCCCTGACGCCCGCCGTGGCCAGTACGGTTCTCGGGTTGCTGCGAACCGGCAGTACGGCCGCCGTCGGTTCACCGCCGACGCGGCTCAACTTGACCGAGCGCGAACAGCAGGTGCTGCGCTGCCTGGTCGATGGGCGCAAGTACAAGGAAGCCGCCGAACAGCTCGGCATTGGTATCGAGACCGTGCGCAGCCACGTACGCGCAGTCTACGGCAAGCTGCAGGTCCATTCGGTGGCCGCCGCGGTACGCGAGGCGATCCGACGAGGCCTGGTCTGACACCTGCCCATGACCCTACCGCGAACTAAAGTCCTGCTCCTTCCCGGCCATGATCGATCGGATCCGATCGCCGGTCATCGGCTCGTCGGTAATATCCGGAAACGCCACGATCTGGCCACGGCCACGGGTTTGTTTGCCGCGACCCTCGGCCGGTCGCGTGACGATGCGTACAACTTCCAGGCGAGTAAACGGCCCTGCCGCCGCGACGAGTAAGACCGCGACATAGCCTTCCTGATGGACGACGTCTTCGGGTTTCAGGACCATGCGTCGCCGGACACCGGGTGTCGGAATGGCGCTGTCGGTGTTGAGAGGGACCAGCTCCGAGACCAGTGCGATGGTTTCGCTCAGTTTGGGCGCCGCGCTGCGAAACACGATCTTGGAGCCCAGGTAGGTAGCGATCTTTCCTGCGATCTTCTTGCCCCGTCCGCGACGCGGCTTACAGATGAACCCGTCGCGCATCTCCGCGCGGGCCGAGACGAAACGCTCGCCCGGGTTCAATCGAATAACCACGAGGTAGGCGTCCACTCCTAGCTTGCCGAATGGCGTTCTTGTCATCTCTGTCTTTGCGCGAGGACCCAGAACCACGGTCGGTGCCACTTCGTAGCGATAGATCTCCACTTCGTGGCTTCTGCCCGCGTCTCGATCCGCTCGGGCCGGCGTGGTGAGACACAACGCAACCGCGACAAGCAAACACGCGTTCGAGATCCGTTCGTCAGGTTGCATCCGGTCACCTCCCTCGCTCAGCGATCTCCTGCATCTGGTTTCTTAACTGGGAAGGCAACCGGCATTTATAACGCCCAAATTCGATTGTCGCTGGGTATGCCCCGCACGGTTGCGTTCGTAGGGTCGAAGTACCGTGGATTGCGGTCGTACACTCGGAGTGAGGCGTGAACGTGGGTACTATCGCAAATACGGATCAACTGTTCGAGACGGCCTACGACGAGTTGTGTCGCATCGCTCGAAGGCTCTGCGGCTCGACGAGTACGCTGGACCCGGCGTCTCTGGTCCACGACTCTTATCTTCGATACCGTCGACGTCGGTTCGACAGCGGGCGCGAAGACGAACGACTCCGTGCATTCATCTTCGTAATGGCGCTGGCGATGCGAAGCGTCGCCAGGGATCGACGTCGCCGCGAGACCGCGCTCAAGCGTGGTGGTGGGACGTTACCGGTCGCGGTCGAGAACATGGACGCTTGCCGGGACGAGTCGACGGCGACGCGAACCCAGGAGACAGACCATGCACTCCACGACGTGTTGCACCAACTGGCCGAGATCCACCCGAAGTGGCTTGCCGCCGTCGCGCACCACGACCTGGCCGGAAGATCAATCCGCGAGACCGCACGGCGGATGGGAATCGGCGAACCCACGGTCCGAACCTATCGCCGGTCGGCACTGAACTGGCTGCGCGATGCGCTGATCGCCGACCGCTAGTCTCAGAACCTGAGACCCGCCGTCAGAGCGAAGATGTCACCGTCGTAATCCATCCGGTCATTGACGTCGTTGTAGTCGAACATCCGAAGGCGCCCGCCGACGTACACACCGTTATCGAACGTGTGCGTCAGGCCCACCTCGAAATCGGAATAGTCCTGCATGATGTCGATGTTGTTGGAGAACGTCACACCGGCGATCCGGTTATGTCCACTTGCATCGTTCATACTCGTCCTGAAGAACAGCTTCCACTGATCCGACCAGTTGATGTTCACCTGAGCTGCCAACTCGGTGCTCTGGCTGTCGTAGATCGAATCGCCGTTCTCGGCGCTATTGAAGAACACCTCGGTATCGAAGCGGATGCGGAACGCGCTGTCCACGTCGTTCTGGGACCAGCTGAACCAGTAATCCAACGCCGATGAAGGTCGATGCCAGACGCGCCCGGAATAGGTCGTGCCTTCGGCTCTTCCGGTCCAACAACCACTCTCGATGTCCGCGCCGGGGGTCGTGCAGTCATCCGCCTGACGGAAATCGATGCCAAGATTCGTGTTCTCGTACCCGCTGTACCGAACGTCGATACGCAGGTCAGGCTGCGGAGTAAAACGAGCGCGAACCCGGACGCGATTGGTCTCCATCGGCGCAACGGCCGTGAACGCCTGGGTGATGTCCCCCTCTTCATAATTGGCGTCGAGCCGGAACCAATCGCTAGGCTGCAGCGTCGCTCCCAGAATCACCGTCCCGTCGGAGTCCGACTCGAACGGGGTATTGCGGGCGTCGTTGGTACCGAATTCGAATCCCTCTCGTTCCAGCTCGCGATTAATCGTTCGGTAGCCGAACCGGAAGCGGTAACGATCCGAGGGGCGGTAATCGAATAGTGCGGTCAACGTATCCAGCGAGTAGTCGACGCTCGTGATACTCCCGGCCACCGTGTCCTGCACGGTGCCCTCGAGATCGTCGGCGACCCCATTGCCATCCAGGTCACGCACGTGGGTCGACTGCACGTCGCGCTCCAGGGTTCGGCCCTGGAGATGCAGATCGAGACCGTCCTTGAGTTGCACGGAAAAGTCGACATCCAGCACGAGGAAGTCCGCCTCGATGTCCGCCTGATTGGTGCCGTCGGTGACGCTGTAGGCGTCGGGGATACAGATGTTGCCTGGGATCCCCGTGTCACACGGCATGACCCCGCTGCAGACGGTTCCGCTGATCGAGCAAACGCCCACCGAGGCGCTGCCCTCTGCGTTGAACGTCGCGTCGCTCGTCAGCGTCTCGTCGCCCAGGAAGGTCCCGAAGACACTGGCGCTGACGTGTGCCCGCTGGCCCAGAGGAGCGCTCACCGTCAGGGTCGACAGATCCGTCTCGCCACGATCGTCCTGCAGCCGGTTGTACATGTCGAGACGGGCAAAATTGCCGGAGGTCAAGCCGGAGTTGTCCGCGGTGCTGGTGTCGAATCGGTAGTCGTACTGACGCAGCATCTGCCGGAAATGAAGATCGACACGACCGATCTCGAAGCGGCCACCGACCGAGACACGATCCACCGATTGATCCAGCGGCGAGTCGAAGGTGTACAACTCCGTGTTGATTTCCTCGACCACCTGCGAGCTGCCGTCCCGTTCAATTCGTTGATAGTCCACGTACAACTCGATCGCGTCCGTCGCGTGGAACTTGAACTTCGTATCGATGGTCTGTCGTCGAGAGTCCCAGGAATTGCGATCCAGGTCGCCGACCAGATCGGAGAGATCGTAGATCGTGTCCTGACTTCGATAGGTCAGGCGCAGGTCGTAGAGGTTACTTCGACCGAACCGGACCATCGTCCGTTCGTAGGGATCGCCGCCGAGCCCGTCGGCTTCGACGCGCAGATAGTCGGCAAACTTCGTGTCGAGATTGAGCCAATCCAGATCCAGATGGGACAGTCGAACGCCCGAGTCGAGCCCGTCGAAATCCTCGTTGTAACGATCGACGCTGCCATCCTGACTGACGTCACGGACCGTGATCTCGACGTTTCCTTCAAGGTCCCGATCCTTCTCCGCTGCGAGGGTCGGCGCGAAGGCCAGACAGACGGCCAACAGAGAGACTCCGATTGCATGTGCGGTGTGTGCCATGCCCTAGTCCTCCAGGAAGAACTGATTGGTGTTTGAACCGTGGATTGCCGAATGGCAGGCAGAGCACTTCTGGGTGACGAACCGATCGGCACTATGCCAACCTGGAGTCACGTTGGCGTTGTGACACTCGTAACACAGATTTGCCTGGGAGGATTGACTCAACAGATGGCGATTGGTCGAGGCGTGAACCTCGTGACACGAGGCGCAACCGTCGGGGAGTAGGGTGCCGTGATCGTAGACGAAGGGGCCGACCTTCTCTGAGTGGCACGACTCGCAGGTCTGAACGGCTGCCGGCATCCCGCCGCGAGAGATGAGAGAGCCATGAGGCGAGTGACAGGTCAAACATGCGTCCCCTGCCCGCTCGAGGGGGTGGCTCCGTGGGCGG
Source organism: Acidobacteriota bacterium (assembly GCA_029861955.1). Taxonomy (NCBI): domain Bacteria; kingdom Pseudomonadati; phylum Acidobacteriota; species Acidobacteriota bacterium. The sequence goes on along the minus strand of JAOTYK010000036.1, from coordinate 19,920 downwards.
TCGAACTGCGAGGCCATCGCAGCATGGCAACTGGAACACAACTCGACGGGCTCCGCGACCAGCAGGTGCTCGACCGCCTGGTGGACTTCATGGCAGTCGAGACAGCCAACCTCGTTTAGCTGATGAGCCGACTGGCTGCCGCTGAAATGCCGCTCCATCCGCTGATGGCAAGTGACACATTGATCCGATGCTTCCTCTCTGGACAGCAGCCACGGTTGGATGATCGACTCGACTTCGCCGGTCTCCATGTGTTCGTCACCGGGGCCGTGGCAAGACTGACAGCCCGTCGCCGGATCCCAGCCCGGCCCCCTGGCGTGTTCGGTCCCCTGAAAGGCCTTCACCGTGTCTTCGTGACAGAAGGCGCAGTCGGACTCTCCGTCCTGGGCGAACGCCACCGCGGAGCCGACCAGAAGCAACCCACCGAGCAGGAATACGACGATTCGCATGGCATCCGTCCCCCGTGTCGGAGTGGCACCACGCAGATCGTTCAGATCTGCGTGGTGCGATTCACCGTTGTCAGAGCGTACGTTACCGCAGAGATCCGGGTCGCAGCAATCTCTGCCGCGGTCCGGGCCGAGTCCCGTCGGAATCACCCGTCACGGAATCTGCCCGACGTCGTGCTCCACCGCCCGACAACAGCGCGATCATCTCATCCCGCGCCGCAATCAGGAGTTCACTGGAGTAGAACGGGTTGTGGATCCCCATGCTGCCGTCGTAGTTAATCAGATTCCAGTTCCAACCGGCCTTCAGCAGGACGTCATCGGCGACTTCCGGCAGCGTAACCGTCGTCGCGCCGACCACATCGATGTCGGGCAAGCGGAAGAAGCCATAGTCCACACCGCTGACGGTCACACCGATCGCCTGGCGTCCGCGGAACGAACCGAACACGATCTCGTCGATGTCCGCGACATCCGTCACGGTGACATCACCGTTGAAGTCGATCGTGTTCCCCAATGCGATCTGTTCATCCAACAGATCCAGGTGGCCGGCCAGCACGTACTCCTCGAGCTGACCCAAGAGCTGCTCGACGCCGTCCTGGATATCGGCGGCCAGCAGGAACGGGCTATGGCAATCGGAGCAAATCGTCAACTCCGCGTAGAACGTGTGGTTTGCGCCGTTGGAGTTGTAGGAGAGAAGTTCCGGCGGCGGGGTCGACTTCATGTGACAGTCCACACAGGTATCCCCGGTCGTCGCGTGACCACCGGGTGCCCCAACCTCGACGAAGAACGCGTTCTCTCCCATCAGCACATCGGTCTGTACGCCTCCGTGAGGCGCTCGCGCTTTCTCCGAGGCCGATAGGGCATCGAAGGTGCTGTCGTTGCGCAAACCACGCCGTGAGTTATGACACGTCATGCAGACTGCGCCTCGTCCGACGTCGTTCGCCTGGAAACCTGCAATCAGTGGAGGTGTATCGCCACTGATCCGGATGTTTACGTCCGGGTTGTTGCCACTGCTCGTGCCCGCGTCGTGCGGGTCGTGGCAGGTGACGCAGGTCTGGGGATGGGACTCGTCCTCGGTCCAGGTCACGTTGACGTTGTCGAGTGGGTCACCGGGCACCTCGCCGGTCAACACCGGCAACCAGGCCAGAAAGCCGTTGGCCGTATGACAGCGCGAGCAGTTTCCGCTACCTGCCTCATCGATGGCCAACTCGTAGTTGGCGTGACCGCTGAGTTGCCACTGCGGGAAGCGCGCGTGCCTCGCCGGTTCGCCGTGGCAGCTGCCACAGACGTCGGCCGATAGGCTGATACGGGGATCACCGAGGGGTCCGGCGAAGCCGTGGGCGTTGGTGTTTTGCGGGCCATGACAGCTCTCGCACTGAACGTTACTCAAACGCGCGGCCTCCGGGAACTGGGCAAGCATCGTCGTCCAGTTGTCGCCCGGATTATTGAGCAGTCCTGCGTCCAGGAAATCTTGATAGTCGGACGCATCGTCCATGCCGCCGCTGTCCGCCGCCGTGTTATGCCCTGTCGCGTGACAATCGAAGCAAGATGTACGGTTGTGGGTCCCGGTGTCCAGATAGTCGCCCAGGATCTGGGAGTGGCCGGTCTGTTCCCACGGTGTGAACTTGTCCGGTGCCAATCCATCGTTGTGGCAGAACGTACAGGCGGTATCGGAGATCGGGGTGCCGTCCGTCCTCTGGCCAACGATCACACCTCGGTAGGTGCCGGCATAGACTTCCAGAGTCGCAGCGACGCCGAAGGTGACGGGATCCATGACCTCGAGGCGATACAACCCGGATACATCTGGCGTGAAATAAGGTGTCTGGGTTGTTTCGTCAGTCAGCGTCGCAAGCGAACCGGCCGGCTCGCTGAGACTCCAGAGGTAGGAGCCCTGTTCCACTCCATGGAGCAGCACCGGAAGTCCGATCGGGACGTTCCGTAGCCCGGTGGCCACGGGCCAGGGCAGGTCCGTGTGAATCTCTACCTCGTCTGTGAACACGCCTGCGTCGGTCGTGACCTCGACTTCCAAAACGACCAAGCCGGCTTTCTCGAGGGCGAAGTGGCTGGCTGCGACGACCTGGAGGCGATCCTGCAATCCACCGGGGAACTCGCCCTCCGGAACGGGCACGTTAGGTGGAAGGTCTTCCGGGCCGATCGGCGGTTCCGACAGGACGTGAATCAGCTCGTCCTTGTAGTCGGCGACGTTACCGAGGGTCACCGTCGCCGTGTCGGTGGTTGCGCCGGCGATCATCACCGGAGTACCGAATGTCTGGGTCCACTGGATCGAAGTGACCGTGACACCGGGCTCTGTCGCAATCGTGGCCATGGCGGTCACCATGCCACCGAACACCGGGTCGCCGGTGGTTTCGGTGGAAACCGAGGCGGCCACGACGGGAGTCAGACTGACGTTCAGCTCCACATCCATGTCGGCCATCGTCACCGACTCGATACGGTCGTCGTAGCCCATCGCCTGGAACGTCATGTCGTAGGTGCCGGGTGTCAGAAGACCGGAGTAATCGCCGTTGGCATCCGTGGTGTCGAATGCGGCGCCGTCTACCAGCACCGTCGCACCGTTGATCAGCCCGGCGTTGCTGGCGTCCGTCACCGTGCCGAACAAGGTTGCGGTCACGGCAGGAGCCGTCGAGTTGCCCGTCAGATGGGCCCAGAAGTCACCGTCACCGGAGACGGCGCTGATCCTTGCCGTGTAGAACCCGTCGGCTGGAACCGTCACGTAGTGAATGAGATTGCCGAAGGGTAACCACCTGAGGTTCTGTGTACTACCTCCGATGTCCGCTCCGACACCGTCACGGAAGACCACCATCGGCTGGAGGGTGGTTCCGGAATCGGCTCGCACGTCCAGACGCAGCGCGGCTCCTTGGGTCGCGAAGAATCGCGCCTGGACCGAGCCGGCTCCCGCAATCGTGCCGGTGAACTCACCGTCAACTTCCAGGTCGATCATCGACTGGGCACTAACAGAGGAAACAACGGCAATCAAACCGATTGCCAGTAAGGTCGCGATCGACCAACGTCTGGACCTTTGCATGACTCTTCTCCTTCGGAGCGGATCCGGTTGGATGTAAAGTTATTATTGCGTTTTTTGGGTTGGACGGGAAGCTGAATAACGGATCAAAAGCGTCCCCATTGCAGCCCTCGAATCGGGCGGTAGCCCTTGCCTTCGTGGGCCGTGTGCGCGACAGTAAACGTGCGGGGGGTTTGCCGGACGAATCGTGCGGTACTCCGCAGATAACCGAAGCAGCTGGAGGATCAGATGAGAGCGAAATCCATAGCATTGATCGGAATCGGTATGTTGATTCTCGCAATCGCCGGGCTCCCCGTCACCGCTGGAGACGCGGAACGCGGTGTTCGATTCGGATTACTGTCCAGCAGTCCGTCGGGCGATTCGACCGATGCGGGACAAACCACGGAGCTGGACGGCTCCACCGGGTTCTTCCTCAGCTTCGAGTTCCCCGTCAGCCCTCGCTTCGGGATCGAACCGGGGATCGAGATCGCCGACCATGACATCACCGTCAAGGAGATGGGTTTCCCGACACTCGACTTCGGCGAAACGACCTGGACGGCTCTGACGGTCAACGGAAACTTCCAGTTGATGCCCGAGAAATCCTACGACCTCTACATCGGTCCGACGATCGGTTACGTGATGTGGGACGACATCTCGACCAGCCTGTTCCCCGGCGACGTCCCCGTGGATGATGATTTCACACTCGGCGCCAACTTCGGAATCGATGTCCCGCTCGGCGACTCGTCGTGGAAATTCTCGGCCGCCTTGCGCTACTTGACGTCCGATCTGGGTATCGACAGTGGCAGCGACATCGGCGTGGACCCGGTGCAAATCAAGCTCGGTGTGGCGCGTCGCTTCTAAGAACCGAATAGACTCCAACGGCTCCGATCGCTCCGAGTAGATGAACGATCGGAACGACCTGGACGCCGCTCGGTAGACTTCCGGCGGCGACGAGTCCGTGGTGTTGTGTCTCCCAGAGGATCTTTACTCCGAGCAGAAGAATCGAGAGTAGACTCAGGATGCGCCACCGCGGACTTCGTCGCTTGTCCGACAGCACAACCAGCGCGACCCCCATAAAGACCGCCGTCGCCAGACCGGAACTGCCGCGATAGTAGACCAACTCGCGAGCGATGAACTGGACACCGGCCGCTACCAGCGCCGCGGATACTACGAGCGTGGACAGCAAGACCCTTCGCGAATGTCGTTCGAGCCAGATACCCAGTCCCAGTAGCACTCCGAGATCGAGCACGGCCATTCGGGGAGTCCAGTGCACGAGCTGGCCTGTAAGCGGGCGCCACACCTGACCACGGGCTACAGCCCCGCGGTCGAACTCCAGGATTTCGACCGCCCCGGGAAAGAAAGACACGAACGCACTGAATGCGACCAGCGCCAACGTGAATGGCGCCTTCACCCTCGCGGGCCCGTCTCCCGTCGAGTCGCCCACGCAGAGACGCCCAGAAGCGCCGCCGCGAGGAGCCCGAATACGTCAAGCGCTCCGGCACCGCCACCGCCGCTCCTCACCGGGTTGCCCTTCTCATCGACGATGGTGATCGCCGGCGTGCCCGCGCCGCGCACGGTTCCGGTGGCGGCCCGCACCGCGAACGCCTCGAGTTCAACGCTCACGTTTGTGATCAGATCATCGATGGCGCGCTCGAAGCCTTCCTCGCTTGCCTGCCGCAGTTTCTTGCCGACCTCGACCGGCGCAGACTTTCCGCCAAGCGAGCTCTCTCCCGGTGCGTGGAACAACATCGCCCTCGATGGGATGTCGTAGACGACGGCATCAAGGAGCGTGCGCGTCTCGTTCTTCTCGCCCCGGACGACGTAGGCACCGATCAGCGTCCAGTAGGCCCACGAGCTGCGCCCGCTCTCGCTAAACTGGAACTGGTCGTAGGAGACCAGTGCGATGACATCAATACCGAAGGCAGATACCAGCCTATCCAGGTCATCGAACCCACCGCCTTGCGTCAGGTAGCCGGCAGGAATCGCTTCAACATGGCGGATGCTCTCGTGGCTGCGAAACGCCTCGGCGACCCGTTCGAGAAGCGCTTGCTTCTGAGTCGCACTGAATGCTTCCGTCGCGGGAGTTGTCGCCGGCGCGAAGGCGACACCCACTCGTAGCGGAAGCTCCAGACTGACGTCAGCAGGAGCGACCTCCTCGCTGCCTTTGGGGTAAAGGTATTCCAGTGCGTTGCTCTTGATCTGACGCTGATAGACCGCACACCCCGCGCAGCAGATCAACACAACACCCAACAGAGCAAAATGAGATCGGTACCTCATGGCGACACTCCTTGTCAGGTCTCGACGAAATCAGGACTCTGTCTTGATTGTATTCCACTTTCTTCGGTCTTGTTACACTTGCGCCCGCAGTTCCCCGGGGGCAGTTCCCGGTAAGAGAGGAATACCCATGAATCCAGCCAAGCGCACTCAGGCCTCTGGGGCGATGTTTTTTCTTCTGCTGGCAGTCGGCGTCTCGATGGCCGCCGCCGCGGAGACAACAACTCTGAAAGTCGCGGACTACCTCGACTTCGAACAGGTCGCCGATCCGCAGATTTCCCCCGATGGTAAACAGATCGTCTACACGCGGCGTTGGGTCGACCAGAAAGCGGACAGGTGGGCCTCTGCGTTGTGGGTCATGGACGCGGACGGCTCCCGCCATCGCGCACTCGTCGAGGGATCCAACGCACGCTGGTCGCCCAGTGGCGATCGGATCCTGTTTATTGCCGGTGGCGACAACGACAAGCCTCAACTCTTTGTCCGCTGGATGGATGACGAGGGTGCCGTCTCGCAGGTGACGCGCATCGATCTCTCACCATCCTCCCCTACCTGGTCCCCGGACGGCAAACAGATCGCGTTTGTCGCCATCGTACCGGCGAAGGACAACTGGGAGATCGAAATGCCCGAGGCTCCGGAAGGCGCGGTGTGGAGCGAACCGCCACGGATCCTCGACCGGCTGCATTACCGGCAGGATCGGGTCGGGTTCACGGATCCCGGGTTCTCACATCTCTTCGTTGTCCCGGCCGAGTCGGGCACCGCGCGGCAACTCACCGACGGCGAATGGAACGTCGGGGCCCAGTTTGACGGGCTCTACCAGGGTGCCGGCCTGAGCTGGATGCCGGACAGCAAGACACTCGTCTTCGATGGATTGAAGGAAGAAGACGTCGACTTCGCCTACCGACGCGCCGACATCTTCTCGATCGATACCACCAACAAACAGATGCGACAGTTGACCTCGGAAGACGGCTACTGGACGGGACCCGTCGTCTCGAACGACGGCCGTCGGATCGCGTACACGGGCTACGCCCGGTCGAACATCACCTACGAGATGCCACGCATCCACATGATGGCAAGCGACGGCGGCGACGCCCGGCTGGTCACGGCTGGCTTCGATCGTCCGCCAACGTCGCTGATCTGGGCCGCCAACGATCGAGGCGTCTATTTCACCGCTCAGGACGAGGGTTACATCAACGTCTTCTATTCCGACCCGAAGGGAGCTGTTCGGGCTGTCACCACCGGCAAACACTCGATCGGGCTGCAATCGACCAACCGCGCCACCAGCGTCGGGGTCGGTGTCAAGAGCTCGTATTTCGAGCCTGGTGACGTGTACGCGCTTGCGCTGGACGCGGACGGCGCGACCACCCGACTGACCTCGATCAACAGCGACCTGTTGGGTGACATCACGCTCGGGACCCACGAGGAGATCTGGTACGAGGCTTCGGACGGCAACCGCGCCCACGGTTGGATCGTTAGACCGCCGAATTTCGACGCTGAAAAAGAGTACCCGCTGATCATGGAAATCCACGGTGGCCCGTTCGCCATGTACGTGGGCCGATTCAACTTCCAGTATCAGGTCTACGCCGCGAACGACTTCGTCGTGCTGTACACCAACCCGCGTGGCAGCACGGGCTACGGCGAAGCCTTCTCCCAGGCGATCGATCATGCCTATCCAAGTGTGGACTACCTCGACCTGATGGGTGGCGTCGATGCCGTCATCGGCCAGGGGAACATCGACGAGAAGCGGATGTACGTGGGGGGCTGTAGCGGCGGCGGCGTGCTCTCGAGCTGGGTCATCGGCCACACCGATCGTTTTGCGGCGGCGGCCGTGCGGTGCCCGGTCACCAACTGGCTCAGCATGGCCGGCACCACGGATATCCCCAGCTTCACCCATTCTTTCTTTCAGAAGCCGTTCTGGGAGGACCCGTCGGACTGGTTACGTCACTCCTCGATCATGTATGCCGACAAGGTCAAGACCCCCACGGCGATCATGACCGGCGAGCAGGACCTGCGTACACCGATGGCGCAATCGGAGGAGTACTACGCAGCGCTGAAGATGCTGGGGGTACCGGCGAAGCTGCTGCGCTTCAATGATCAGTACCACGGCACCGGCACCAAACCGTCCAACTACATGCGAACCATGCTGTACATGATGAGCTGGTACAACCTTTACACGCTGGATGGAGAGGTGGGGTCAGAGGAGAAGCCGTAGCCGCTGCACCGAATAACGGCAGTGATGGGCCCCCAGGCTGGGCAGCGGAGACGGCTACCCGGCACCACAGAAGCGGTTGTGCAGGATCTCGATGACCCGTGACACGCTCTCGTCGGCCAGGGAGTAGTAGATCGTCTGGGCCTCGCGACGGGTCGCCACCAGCCCATCGCGGCGAAGCACCGAGAGGTGCTGCGACAGGGCCGACTGGGTCAGTTCGACTCGTTGGTTCAGCTCACTGACCGACAGCTCCCCTCCCAGCAAGGTGCAGAGGATCATCAGCCGATTCGGGTTGGCCAGGGCCTTCATCCAGCGGGCCGCTTCGAGGGCCCGTGGGCGCAGCGCCTCGAGTTGGGGGCCACTTAGAGGGGATTTCTCGGTCATCTGTGTCCTCATGACGGAAGTATATCAGACAATGCTAATGTAGTTGACGCGAATATACAAATCCACTACATTAGCGATCGCTGATATACGCCTTTAAAGAGGACGACCATGCACGACCGGATCATCCGTTTCTCAGCCCAATACCCCTGGATCGTCTTTGCGGCCCTGTTGGTGTTCACCGTCGGGTTGGGGTCGCTGATACCCAACATCCTCATCGATACCGACCCCGAGAACATGCTGTCTTCCGACCAGGCAGACCGGGTCTTCCACAATCAGGTCGAAGCGACCTTCTCCCAGCACGACGTCATCGTCGTCGGCGTCGTCAACGAGACCGATGACGAGGGCATCTACAACCCCCGCACCCTTACGTCACTCCATGAGCTCAGCCGTCGCATCGAGGAGATCGACGGCGTGATCACCGTCGACCTTCTCTCGCTACCCACCGCCGACAACATCCGACAGGGCTCTCAGGGTGAGTTGGTCTTCGAGTGGATGCTACCGACGCCACCGGACGACGCCGCACGAGCCCTCGAGGTCCGCTCATCGGTCGAGCGTCTACCGATGATGATCAACACACTCGTGTCGGGCGATGGAAAGGCCGCTGCGGTCTACGTGCCGATCGAGGACAAGTCGATCGCCTACCGGGTCTCGCAGGAGATCCACGAGATCACGGACAGACTGGATTCCGCCGACGCCTTTCACATCACCGGGTTGCCGGTGGCCGAGGTGACGTTCGGGCACGACATGTTCCTGCAGATGGGGATCTCGGCACCGCTGGCCGGCCTGATGATCATGATCTTGATGTGGCTGTTCTTCCGCAACCTGCGCATCGTCGTGGCAGCGATGGTCGTCGCCATGATCACGGTGATCGCGACGATGGGCTTGCTGATCGGCTTCGGTTTCACCGTACACATCATGAGTTCGATGATTCCGATCTTCCTGATGCCCATCGCCGTCGTCGACTCGGTACACATCCTCTCGGAATTCGCCGACGCCTACCGGCCCGGGGTCCGGCCCCGGTCGTTGATCCGCGAAGTCACGGCCCACCTCTTCCGCCCGATGCTGCTGACCTCGCTGACCTCCGCAGTGGGATTCGCCTCGCTGATGCTGACGCCGATCCCGCCCGTACGCATTTTTGGTGCGTTCGTTTCGATCGGGATCCTGATCGCGTTCGTCGTCACGATCGTCTTCCTGCCGGCCTATGTCGGACGGATGAGCCCGGCCGCTCTTGCATCGCTGGGTCGCCGGTCCGTCGCGCAGGCCGACGGCGGGCTCGTCGGCACCGGCGTCCGTCGGCTGGGCGCCTTCGCCTTTCGCCGTGGACCCGCGATCGTCATGACGGCGCTGTTCCTCATCGCCGTCAGCGTTGCGGGCCTGGTGCAGATTCAGATCAACGACAACCCGCTCCGCTGGTTCAAGGCGAACCACGAGATTCGCGTCGCCGACCGGGTCCTCAACGAGCACTTCGCCGGCACCTACGACGCGTTCCTGGTACTCGAACAGTCGGACGACGCGCGAAGCGCGTTCATCGAACAGGCCGAGGTCCTGGTCAAGGCCGCAGGCCTGGCGGGGATCGATGTCGACGCCATCGACGCTCTCGTCTCGGGGTCGGCGTTGACGGACGCCGAGCTGTTCTCCGCCGTCACCGCCGCGGCCGACGACGTGTTGTTCGACAGCGAGCTTGCCGACCTGTCGCTCATCGAAGAACTGATGGCCCTCGCCGAACGGTACGAACGCGAGGCGAAATACTTTCTGCGTCCCGAGGCGCTCCAGATCATCGAACGATTGCAGGAGTTCGTTTCCGCTACACCCCAGGTGGGCAAGGTCAACGCGTTGACCGATGTCGTCAAGGTGCTCAACCGTGAGCTGCGTACCGGCGACGATAGCGACTACCGCTTGCCCGACAGTGCGACCGCCGCCGCACAGCTTCTGATCCAGTTCCAATCTTCCCATCGCCCTCAGGATCTGTGGCACCTGACCACCCCCGACTACAAGAAGACGGCGCTGTGGTTGCAGCTTCGCAGCGGCGACAATCAGGAGATGACGCGAGTCATCGAGAACGTCGACCGGTATTTCGACGACAACCCGTTGCCTGCGGGCGTCACCGCGCGCTGGGCCGGCAAGACCTACATCAACGTCGTCTGGCAGCAGGCGATGGTCAGCGGGATGCTGAAGAGTCTGCTCGGTGCGTTCGTCTTCGTCTTCTTCATGATGCTGCTGCTGTTCCGTTCGGTGCGTCTGGCGCTGCTGGCCATGGTCCCGCTGTCGGTGACGATCGTCGCGATCTACGGGCTGATCGGCTGGGTCGGCAAGGACTACGACATGCCGATCGCCGTGCTGTCGTCGTTGACGCTGGGTCTGTCGGTCGACTTCGCGATCCACTTCCTCGAGCGGTTCCGCAGTCTGCTCGCTTCCCGGGGTAGTTTCGCCGAGGCGGCGCGGGAGATCTTCGAGGAGCCTGGACGGGCCATCGCACGCAACGCGTTCGTGATCGCTCTCGGCTTCACGCCGCTGTTTCTTGCACCGCTGGTCCCCTACGTCACCGTGGGGGCGTTCATGACGTCGGTGATGGCGATCTCGGGACTTTCAACCCTGGTGTTGCTACCTGCGGTGATCCGCACCCTCGGCCGCCGGGCGCTCCCGGGCCCGGTCGCCACCCATTCCCCCGCTGGAGGATCCTGATGATGCGCACTCCTTACAACCTCACGTCGTCCGTTCTTTTCCGAGCATCCCGCGGGCTCGTTCTCGGCGCCGCTTTCATCGCGCTGGCCATCGGGCCGGCGTTCGCCGATACGCTTGACGTGGATACGATCGTCGCCAGGGCCAATGCGGCGGCCTACTACGCGGGTGACGACGGCCGAGCCGAGGTGCGGCTGACCATCGTCGATGCCCAGGGCCGAGAGCAACGCCGACAGTTCACCATCCTGCGTCGGGACGTCGAGCAGTCCGGCGATCAGCAATTTCTCGTCGTCTTCTCCCAGCCATCGGACCTGCGGAACACTGTCTTCCTGGTGACCAAGCACGCCGGCGCCGACGATGACCGCTGGCTCTACTTGCCGGGACTCGACCTGGTCAAGCGCATCTCCGCGGGCGACAAGCGCACCAGCTTCGTCGGATCTCACGTCCTGTACGAGGATGTCTCGGGGCGCGGTGTCGACGAGGATCGTCACGAACTGGTCGAGACGACCGCGGACGCGTATGTGCTTCGTCATACGCCGACCAACCCCTCGGCCGTCGAGTTCGCGACGTATACGACGTGGATCGATCGCTCCAGCTTCCTGCCGACGAAGATCGAGTACACGGACCGCAAGGGCGAGGTCTACCGACGCATCTCCTCCCAGGAGGTTCGTGAGATTCAGGGCCATCCCACCGTCGTCAAGAGCCTGGTCGAGGACCTGGCGGGCGGTGGTTCGACGCGCATGGAGTTTCGCTACATCACCTACGACACGGGAGTTCCGGAGAACATCTTCGGCGAGCGCTCGCTGCGGCAACCCCCGGCACGCTGGATGAAACGGCCGACGAACGGACGATGAGACTCGCCGCTCTAGGGACGATTCTGCTCGGGCTCCTGCTGCTGCCGGTCCCCGCGCCGGCGCAGGAAGACGACGAGTCGTGGGGCGACGACCCCTGGGACGAGCAGACGTCGACGGCCCCCGAGCTGCACGGCTTCGTCGAGGCCGCTCTGGGTACGCGGTTGACCCGCGATGCCGCCACCTCACAGGACACGACGCTTGCCGAGCTTCGTCTGCGTCTTGAAACCGAGTGGAACACGGAGCGCTCTCGCTGGGTCGCCAAGGGAGAGGGCCTCTACGACGACGTGACGGAAACCTGGGAATTCCAGCTGAGGGAACTGGCGACCACGCTGACGCCGACCGAGTCCCTCGATCTGCGCATCGGGCGTCAGGTACTGACCTGGGGTACCGGCGATCTCGTCTTCCTCAACGACCTGTTCGCCAAGGACTTCGAGTCGTTCTTCTCCGGGCGGAGGGATGACTACCTGAAGGCACCGGAGAATGCGGTGCGGTTGCTGCGTTATGGCCGACACGTCGATCTCGACATCGTCTGGGCGCCGATCTTCCAGCCGGACGTTTATCTTGACGGCGAGCGCTTCTCGTTCTTCTCGCCTCAGGCCGGCGCCATCGTCGCCCCTCAGCCGGCCCTGCTCGCCCGCCGACCCCCAAGGACACTCGACAACGGTGAGCTTTCTATTCGGCTGTCGCGAGAGAAAGCAGGCGTCGAGACCGCCGTCTATCTACACCGTGGGTTCTTCCAGCAGCCGCTTGCGCTGGACAGCGACGGTACGCCGACGTTCGCTCCGCTACGGGCGCTGGGCGCCAGCGTCCGTCGTTCGGCATGGGGCGGTCTCGTGTCCGGCGAGTTTGTCTATTACGACTCGATCGACGACCGCCGCGGGACGAAACCGGAGATCCCCAACGGGCAGGTGCGCGGGCTGCTGGGCTTCGAACGAGAGCTCGCCCGTTCGTTGAACGCGGGATTTCAGTACTACGTCGAGTGGACGCTGGACCACGATGACCTGCTCGCCGCATCGCTCGAACCGTCCTTCGAACCCGACGAGGTGCGGCACCTGCTGACCCACCGGCTTACCTACCGGATGTGGCAGGATCGATTGCAGCTTTCGGCGTTTCTCTTCTTCTCGCCAAGCGATCGGGACGGCTATCTACGCTGCGAGGCCGCCTATCGCATCGATGACCGCTGGAACGTCGCCCTCGGGTTCGGGCTGTTCTCGGGGAGGGACGATCACACCTTCTTCGGCCAGCTCGACCACAACGACAACCTGTTCATGCGTGCCCGCTATTCGTTTTAGGTAAAGAGGCGGCCTAGCGAGTCACCTGGCCCTAGCCCGGCGGAAGCTCCTTCGGTCTGAACAGTTCGACGAGCTTGCCGGTCAGACCTGCTCTGAGTTCCGCCCACGATGTCACGGGAAGCTGAAGCACCGCCAAAGCAGCCGTGACGATCGTCTCATCCTCGCCGCTCAGCTCCAGAACGAGGTCCTCGAGATCCGGATTGTGTCCAACCAGCATGACCCTGGACGATTCGTCCGGAAGCTGTTGCAGGATCTCCAGAATCGCCCGGGCGTCGGAGAGATAGAGATCGTCGAGCCGTGTCACGGGTCCCTCGTAGCCGCAGGCCTCTGCGACCAGTCGAGCCGTTGTCCGGGCTCGCACCGCGGTAGAGCTCAGGACGAGCTCGGGCACGAGGCCCTTCTTCTTGATCAGCCGACCCATCCGCGGCGCATCGCGCTGTCCGCGGCGATTCAGCGGTCGCTCGTGGTCCTCTAGCGTCGGGTCCTTCCAGCTCGACTTGGCGTGACGCATGATGAGTAGGGTCTTCACGATGGCCGAGTATACGTCGCTGATCGAGCGAACCCTGGCGTTGTCCTCCGAGTCCCTGTAGCGTTGCGGCCGATGTCGCACTCGATCAAACCGATCCTCCTGGGCTGTACGGACCTATCCAAGGCCTTCGGGCGGGATCCCCTCTTCGAAGGGTTGTCGTTCTCGATCCACGAGGGCGATCACATCGGACTCATCGGGCCCAATGGCGCGGGCAAGTCCACGCTGTTGCGTATTCTCGCCGGCTGCGAAACGGCCGACAATGGATCTTCCGTACCGCGCAAGAACCTACGGGTCGGCTACATGCCCCAACACCCCGAGTTCCCTCCGGGCCTGTCGGCCGAAACGATCGTCGGCGAGGCACTGGTGGACTCCGGACTCGAGGAGCACGACCGAAACCAGCGGGTCGCCGTCGCACTCAGTCGTACGGGATTCAACGATCCCGAAGTCGACCCCGAGACACTGTCCGGTGGCTGGCGTGCGCGGCTCGCGCTGGCGCGCGCCATCGTGTGTGAGCCGGATCTAGTACTGCTGGACGAGCCCACCAACCACCTGGACATCGAATCGATCATCTGGCTCGAATCGTTTCTGAAGAGCCAGAAGGCCGCGTTCATCGTTGTCAGCCATGATCGGTACTTCCTGCAGAACATCGCGCGACGGATGCTCGACATCGATCGTGTCTATCCCGATGGCTTGCTGAGCGTCGAAGGAACGTATGCCGACATGCTTGAGACCCGCGATACGCTGCTCTCTCAACAGGCCAGTTATCGGGAGTCCCTGAGCAACCGGGTCCGTCGCGAGGTCGCCTGGCTGCGGCGAGGCGCCAAGGCCCGCACCTCGAAGTCCAAGTCTCGCATCGACGCCGCGCACCGCAGCATCGAGGAACTAGAGCAAGGCCGGCGACGTTCGGCCGTCACCACGATCGGCGTCGACCTGGCCTCGACAGGCAGAAAGACCAAGCGTCTGTGGTCCGCCAGGGATGTGGCGAAGTCGTACGGTCAGACGCCGGTCATCCGCGACCTGGATCTGCTGCTGACACCCGGAACACGTCTCGGGGTGATCGGCGCTAACGGGTCGGGCAAGACGACGCTCCTCAAGATGATCGTCGGTGAGCTGGAACCGGACTCGGGCACGATCGAAACGGCCGACAAACTACGAGTCGTCTACTTCGATCAGGACCGTCGCAGTCTCGACACGACACTGACCCTCAAACGCGCCCTCGCTCCCGAGGGGGACAGCGTCATCTATCGCGACGGCCTGGTCCACATCGTGACCTGGGCCAAACGGTTCGGTTTCTCCCGAGATCAGCTGGATACGCAGGTCGACAAGCTCTCCGGCGGTGAACGCGCGAGGATCCACCTGGCGCGTCTGATGCTGAGACCCGCCGACCTGCTTGTCCTGGACGAACCGACGAACGACCTGGACATCGCGACGCTGGAGGTGCTCGAGGAGTCGTTGCTGGAATTCCAGGGTGCGCTGGTTCTTGTGATCCACGACCGGCATGTGATCGATCGTGTGGCCACCGAGATCCTGGCACTGGACGGGAGCGGTGTGGTCCAGCGGTTCGCCGACTACTGGCAATGGGAAGAATCGCGACGAAGCGCCGGCTCGAAGCGGTCCGAGAAGCGAACGCGTAAAGAGAACACGTCGCCGAAACCGCGTGCGCGCAAGCTGTCCTACCTCGAGCAACGCGAGTACGAGGGCATGGAGGAGAGGATCCTGGCCGCCGAAACCGCTCTCGCCGAAGCGCGATCGGCTACGGAAGATCCGACCGTGGCGTCCGACGCCTCACAGCTACAGGAGCGGTTGACCGCCCTCGAGAACGCGCAGGCCGAGGTGGATGGCCTCTACGCACGGTGGGCGGAACTGGAACCCTAGACCCGCGACGACGACAGGGTGTCCTGTTTCGGGGACGGGTCGATCGCCACCACCATGCCGGTTTTTGCCGGAAATCGTGGATTTTTCGTGTTGGCCCGGTCGTTGCAATACACCAGGGCAAGCCGAAAGGAGGCCGACCATGAAGAAACTTACGATCCTCACCCTCGCAGCCGCAACGATGTTTGCGCCGATGGTCCTTGCCGGACACCGCGACGACGGTCGCTTCTACGGACCGCGTGCGAATCGAATGGTCGTCCTGTCGGAAAACCTGATGGATGCGACGTATGAGATGCGTCACGATCTCCGCAAGCGCAGAGGTCATCAATGGGGCGTCCGCGAACTGGCCGTGACGCTGGAGCAGCTTGAGCGGGATACCGACCGACTTCGTCGAGCGGCCATCCGGGACGCCCGTCCGAGTCAACTCGAATTCAGACTGGACGAAGTGATCCGGGCGTTCAATCGCGTCGACCGTAGGATGCGTTTCGTCCGATCCGGTCGTCTCCATCGTGATTTCGACCGCATCGAACATGCCACGCGATCCCTCGCGCGTCACGTCACCATCGCGACGGGCCACAGAAACCGACGCGGGAGCGACGGGCTTCGCGGCTCGATCGTGATCGGCGATCGACGAGGTGGCGGCCTGCACGGATCGGTCGTTCTGGGAGACCGCGACGATCGATACAGAGTGCGCGTCCGCTTCTAGATTCAAGAGCAAGACCGGCGGCGCTGCGGCTCATCCCGCAGCGCCGCTTTTTTTTTGCGACGAACGGGCAACTCGGCCTGCGGATCGCTATCATCGGAGCCGACATACCGGAACTCTGGAGACGAACCACCCAATGATTATGACTTCGGCAGACGATGCAATCGGGCGAATCCGCTCGGGTCAGCGGATCTTCGTACACGGCGGAGTCGCGACACCTCTCGCGCTCGTCGACGCCCTGGTGGCCCAGCGAGAACGACTTCGTAACGTGGAGTTGATCCATCTCCACACCGAGGGACCGGCGGAGTACGCCAACCCCGAGTACGCGGAGAGTTTCCGGGTAGCCAATCTGTTCGTCGGCCCGAATATGCGCGGGCGACTTCGCGATGGCGTGGACTACCTCCCCTGTTTCCTCTCCGAGATCCCTCAGCTGTTTCGCTCCGGCCGTCGGCGGGTCGATGTAGCGCTGATTCAGGTGTCGCCTCCGGATGCCAGTGGGTTTTGCTCGCTTGGCACCAGCGTGGATGTCGTACGCGCCGCGCTGGACGTCGCCTCGTTGGTGATCGCCCAGGTGAATTCGCAGATGCCCCGGGTCCACGGCGACGGGTTCGTACATGTCGATCGACTGGACGCGATGGTCGAGCACGAGGCTCCGATACCGGTCGTCCAGCCGCGCCACGTGGGTCCGATGGAGCATGCCATCGGGCGTCACGTCGCATCGCTCATCGAGGACGGCGCGACGCTACAGATGGGGATCGGAGCCGTGCCGGATGCCGTTCTGGCCGCCCTCGGTCATCACCGGCATCTCGGGGTCCATACCGAAATGTGGTCGGATGGCCTGCTCCCGCTTCTTGACTCGGGAGTTGTGGACAACTCCCTGAAGGCCAGGCACCGCAGGAGAACCGTCGCCGGCTTCGTGATGGGAACCAAGGCGGTCTACGACTACATCGACGACAATCCGTCGGTGGTGCTACTCGACATCGGCTACGTCAACGACCCGGCCGTCATCGCACGCAACCCGAAGGTGACCGCGATCAACTCCGCCGTCGAGGTCGATCTATCGGGACAGGTCTGCGCGGACTCTGTGGGGTCCAACATCATCTCCGGCGTCGGCGGCCAGATGGACTTCATCCGCGGTGCGTCGCTGTCGGAGGGCGGCAAACCGATCATCGCCTTGCCGAGTAAGACCAAGAACGGCACAAGCCGTATCGTCTCTCGATTGAACCCGGGTGCCGGGGTCGTTACCACCCGCGCTCACGTTCATTTCGTGGTCACCGAGTACGGTGTCGCCGACCTCTACGGTAAGACTCTCGATGAACGAGCCCGGTCGCTGACGGCAATCGCCGCTCCCGAACACCGAGAAGACCTCGAGCGCGCCGGGCACGCCCACTGGACCTAGGTAGGAATCGTTACGGCCCTTCCCAGTCGCACGAGTTCAGCGCTCGCACCTGGTAGAAGCTGAGCACCGGAGCCGCACTCTGTCCATCGAGCTCCGTCAGCGTCAACACCAGAGTCTGTCCGACGACGTCGCCGGCCCCAAAGCCGGCGTCCCCCGCATGCCACACTCGATAGCCCGACGCGCCGGTCACGGCGCTCCAGCCAAACAGAACGTCGGCGGTGCCGGACTTGTCCAGGATCAACGTATTGCCGACCGAGCCGGGCGGCAGATCCCCGCAACTCAACGGCACGCACTGACTGCTGGCAAAACTGAGGGACCAGCTGTGAAGCGTCCCCGCGGGTACGGCGCTACCCATGGCGTCGATGACACGGAGGCTCCAGACTCCCTGAGCGTTCGCACCGTCAAAGTCATCCATCGTGCCGGGTCCGTCGGGGAGCGTCTGTCCGTCGTAGATCGTGGTCAGGTCGATGGTGCCGGATCCGCTGCGGTTGTGTAAGACGACCGACGTCGCGGATGGTGAAGTGATAATCACCGAGAGTTCGGCGATGTTTCCGTGGGTGATATCGACCGTCAACAAAATGTCGTCGATCGTAAAGCTCTCCGCTACGCTCACCGTCGACGTCACTCCGCTTCCGTCCTGGTCCGGGATCGTCCGGGGCACGTCGCCGCTGGGGTAGGCATCCGCGCCCATCTGACCGACCCGCAGTTCGAAGGACGAATCGTCGGCTAGCTGATCGCTGACCAGAGAAGCATTGAACACCAGGGCATCCCCACACTGGGCCGTCGGATCGACCGTCACACGATGGTGATCCGGCACGGACTCCGCGCTGGCTCCCGACACCAGATCGGACCAGTCGGCGCTGGGATCGCTGACGACGACGTCGCCCGCCGACGCGCTCAGCGCTCCCGAGAGGTTCGTCGCGGTCTGGCTGGCGAAGTTCTTGACCACGACGCGAAGCGTCGCCGTCTCGCCGGGCTCCAGAACTCCGTTGTCGTTTCCCAGCGGCAGATCGTCGGCGACGACCACATCCGTGGCGTACAGGTCGGGGAGCGCCGCGATCGCCGCCAACAGGTCGGGGCGCGGTCCGATCTCCCCGGGATACGGGCCGGCCTGCTGCGGGGAGCCGGTCTCCATCAGAAGCGTGCGCATCACCTTCGGATCGAGGGGCGGGCCCCCGCGGGCCTTCTGGATGCCGAGCAGGGACACGACCGCCCCCGTGACGATCGGCGACGCGCTGCTGGTTCCGCCAAACGTTGCCGTATAGAGTTGATCGACGAGTCCGCCTCCGTCGAAGAGATCTCCGTAGCCGGCAGTGGCGACCACGTGACCCCAGCCCTGCACGTTGACGCGACTCCCGTAGGTCGAGAAGTCGAGCTTGGATCGATCGGGCTGCCCGGTGCCCGGCGCCGCACCCGCACCGACGATGATCGCACCGGAGTCTCTGATGGAGAGATCGAACAGGCCGCCGTGAAGTGGGTCGTCGAGATCCACATTGCCATTGCCCGCGGCGGCGACCACCAGAATTCCGGCCGACGTCGCAGCCAGCGTCGCGTCAAACTCGGCCAGGTCCCACTCGGAGGGCAGCAGACCCAGCGGTCCGGCTGATTGGGTCTCGAGAAGGATCACATCTCCCGCCGACAGTAACGACGCCGCACAGTTGATGGCCCGGGCCACGCTGTTGGACATCCCCACCGGGGCCTGGGTCACCATGCCGAAGGTCGCGTCGGGGACGACGCCGGTCATCCCGAAGCCGTTGTCCTCACCACCGACCTCCCCCATCACCGCCGTCCCGTGATCCGCGAAGAAGCCCTCCGGCGTGAAACAAAGCTCCTGACCCAGGATCGACCCCAGATCCTCGTGAGTATCGTTCCAATCGTATTCGACGTCGATGAGAGTCACGCCATTCCCGCGACCGCCGGCAACGGTCCACGCGTGACGGGCGTCGATGCCGCCGGGTGCCGGATCGAGGTAGCCCTGCATGGATTCGAAATCCGGCGTCGGCGGGTTGATATCGCCCGGAGGTGGGACGGGAATCGGCGCGGGATAGGCCAACTGAACGACGGCAAGTTCGTTCAGCGCCAGGAGCAGTTCGTCGATCCGTTCGGGGTCGACCCTGAACTCGTAATACCCGTTGAGGTCCGCCAGTCGACGACCCGAACGAAGCTCGGCAGATTGCAGTTCCACCTCGATCGTCTTCTCGGGGCGTACGAACAACCGTTCCGGAGCCGGGTTGCCGAATCCGGCCAGCACGAACTTCAGCTCCGTCAG
>JAOTYK010000035.1 GCA_029861955.1 Acidobacteriota bacterium | reverse complement strand
GATTCGATCGAGAACGCTCACGCTGACATCTCCGGAGAAGCGTGGCACCACCACCGCCTCGACCTTTCCGGCGGGAGCCCCTCCCAGGTACAAGGTGGTGCCCGGAGTGAAGCCGGACAAGTCGATATGGGAGAAAGCTGACCGGATCTCGGTGGTGACATGGAGCTCGCCGTCACGGCGCTGAACCCGGAGGACGTCGTAATAGGCCCCGCGTGCCAGCGAGAATAGTTTCACGGTACGAGCCGGATCCCCCTCGAGTGGCACGTACCCGATCTCCTTTCCGCGCTCGTAGACCTCGATCTGCCCCATGAGATAGATCCGAACCCATTCCTCCTCGCCGGTCACGCCGGTCAGGGCCGTCGATTCCGGCCCGACCCGACCGGGGTCGATGAGGCAGCGCAGCTCGGCCAGATCCCCATCCTGCACGGCACGGAAGTATCGCCCGAGAACGTCTTCCGCCTGCCCCGAGGGTGATTGGCAGGCCATCGTGACGGCCAGTGCCAGGAGGATCCACAGGCGGCCGACGGGGACGGAGCACCTCGACTCCATGGGGGATGTCATCATGGGACGATTCTATCTCGCTCCCGATCAAGAGACGATCCTATAATGCCTCGCTCGTTGTCCATGTAACCACGTCCCCCAGGAGCCACGATGGCCAAGAACATCACACCACGCGCCGAGGACTACTCGCGCTGGTATACCGACCTCGTTACCCAGGGCAAGCTGGCGGATTACTCGCCGGTCAAGGGCTGCATGGTCATCCGACCCCACGGCTACGCGGTGTGGGAACACATGCAATCGGTGCTCGACGGGATGTTCAAGGCCACGGGACACAGCAACGCGTACTTTCCGCTGTTCATTCCGAAGTCGTTCCTGGCCCGCGAGGCGGAGCATGTCGAGGGCTTCGCCAAGGAATGTGCGATCGTCACGCACTCGCGTCTCAAGTCCACGATCGTCGACGGCAAGGTGACCCTCGTCCCCGATCCGGACAGCAAACTCGAAGAAGAACTGATCGTCAGGCCGACCTCGGAGACGATCATCTATCACATGTTTGCCAAGTGGGTTCAGTCCTACCGCGATCTTCCCCTCCTCATCAACCAGTGGGCCAATGTGGTTCGATGGGAAATGCGAACCCGCCTGTTCCTTCGCACGACGGAGTTTCTCTGGCAGGAGGGTCACACGGCGCACGCGACGGCAGAGGAGGCGGAGGAAGAGACTCGGAAGATGCTGGACGTCTACGCGACGTTTGCCGAGGAGACGATGGCGATCCCGGTCATCAAGGGCATCAAGACGGAGAGCGAGAAATTCGCCGGCGCCGAGACTACCTATTGCATCGAGGCCTTGATGCAGGATCGAAAGGCGTTGCAGGCGGCGACATCCCACAATCTCGGACAGAATTTCTCGAAAGTCTTCGAACTGAAGTACCAGGACGAGGACGGGGCATGGAGCCACGCCTGGAACACGTCGTGGGGTATGTCGACACGCATGATCGGCGCCCTGATCATGACCCACAGTGACGATGACGGTCTGGTCCTTCCACCGAAGGTGGCTCCGACCCAGGTCGTGGTCATCCCGATCTGGCGCGGTGACGACCCGAAGGATGCGATCCTCGAGGCCGCCCGATCGGTCGCCGATGAGCTGCGAGCGCTCGGACTTCGTGTCCATCTCGATGATCGAGACCATCTGAGCCCGGGCTTCAAGTACCACGAATGGGAGCTAGCCGGTGTGCCTCTACGGGTCGAGCTGGGTCCCAAGGATCTGGCCAAGAACTCGGTCGCCCTGGCGCGCCGAACCGAGCGAAAGAAGAGCTTCGTCGATCGGGAGGCTTGCGGCGCAACCGTCGTGCAGATGCTGGACACGTTGCAACAGGAGCTGTTCGACGCCGCACTCGCGCGACGCGAGGAAGCCACCATGACCGTCGAGGACTACGACGCGTTCAAGCGCGCAATCGAGGATCCCGGCGGGTTTCTGCTTGCTCACTGGTGCGGCGACGCGGCATGCGAGGCCCGAATTCAGCAAGAAACCAAGGCGACGATTCGCTGTATCGCGTTAGACCAGCCGGAAGAAGCCGGCACCTGCCTGATCTGCGACGGCGTCTCCAACAAGCGAGCCCACTTCGCCAAGTCCTACTGACGCCTAGGCCTTTTGCTCCTTGGCGATCTTCGCGAGACGGGTCAGCTCGGCGTCGACGGCCGCGTAGAGGCTCTTCGGTGGGAACGTTCCATCGTCCCTTCGAACTCCCGCCACCTTGCCGGTCAGGACCTGAAGCCCTTCCTCGATGGAGTTGACACTCCAGACGTGAAAGCGACGTTTGCGGATCGCAGCCACGACGGCCTTGTCCAGCATCAGATGCTGACAGTTGCGACGGGGGATCAACACCCCCTGGCGACCGGTCAGCCCGGCCTGAGCGCAGACCTCGTAGTACCCCTCGATCTTCTCGTTGACACCACCGATGGGCTGGATCTCTCCGCGCTGGTTGACCGAGCCTGTCACGGCGATCCCCTGATCCAGAGGAACACCGGAAAGACTGGAGAGCAGTGCGTACAACTCCGTCGACGAAGCCGAGTCACCGTCGATCCCGTTGTAGTTCTGCTCGAAACAGATGGAGGCGCTGAGCGTCAACGGACGATCTCGCGCGAACCGGTGACGCATGAATCCGCCAAGGATCAACACGCCCTTCGTGTGCGTTCGCCCGGACATGCGAGCCTCTCGTTCAATGTCGATGATGCCGCCCCTGCCGACCGATGTCGTCACCGTGATTCGACTGGGCTGCCCGAAGGCATGGTCACCGGCATCCAGCACGGCAAGTCCGTTGATCTGACCGACCGCCTCCCCGTCAAGAGTCAACAGCTGCTGACCGCGGGCCACACTTTCCTTGAGGTAGTCATCCAGTAGGTTGACCCGGTCGATCTGCTTGGTCACGGCTTCGTCGACGTGTTTCTCGCGGACGACTCTTGAACCCGCGTTCCGGGCCCAGAAGCCGGACTCGCGAATCAAGTCGGCGATCTTACTGAAGCGCGTCGTCAGTTTCTCCTGGTGGCCCGCCATCCGAACCGCGTGTTCGGCGATTGCAGCCACTGCCTTCCGATCGAACTCCGGGAGCCCATCGTCACCCACCTTCTTGTGGACAAATTGCGCGTAGTTGCGGAGCTCGCCGACGCTGCGAGGGGTCACGCTGGAAAGCTCGGCCTTGATCTTGAAGATCTTCTTGAAGTCCTCGTCGAGAGCCGACAGCAGGCGATAGATCTGGCGGGTCCCCAGCAGGATCACCTTGACCCTGATCGCGACCGGCTGAGGTTTCAGCGAGACACTCGCGAACGGAGATTGGCTCTCCTGCGGCTGCACGGTGACCTCTCGATGACGGAGCGTGCGCTTCACGGCGACCCAGAGCGGCGGGTCCGCAAGTAGGTCCATCGCATCCACGACCAGACAGCCGCCGTTGGCACGGATCAAGCTGCCCACCCGAATCATCGTATGGTCAGACTCCCACTCACCTGCCCCGACTCGATCCGCATCGATATGACCGATGAGATTACGATAGGATGGCGCCTTCTCCCAGATGATCGGGGGTCCCTCGCGCTGGCTGTTGTCGACGATCACGTTGACCCGATAGCGAGTCAGGATCGCCGTCATCTCCAACTGGGACTCCTCATGTTCACCCTGGGCCTCGTGGGCCCGTCGGATTCCATCCAGATGGACCAGCAGGTCTTCATGGACACCCTCCAGGTAAGAGACGAGTCCATCGATGTCACTGAATAGGTCGGCGATCTCTCCGATCGCGTGGTGTAGCAGTGGGTCGACCAGGCGACCGTCGAGGTCGTGGAGACGTTGTCGGATATCTCGATCGACGTTTCGCAGCGTCTTGCCCAGCGCCTCGAGTTCGGCACGGAGGACCGGAAGTCGTTCCTTCAGTCGGGAAAACTCTTCCGGGTCAAACCCACCGCTCTCGACCCGCTTCTCGAGTTCATCCATCTCGACGGGATCGTCATCGATCTTCGGAACGAGCTGAGGGATGACCTGGGTACCGATCTGAACCTGAACCATGGTGAATCCGTAGCGAGCGACATGCTTTTCGAACTCTTTCAGGAGGTTCTTCTGTCGATCCCGCGTGGCCTCGACCATCGCGGCCCGCTGCTGCCGATAGGTGTCCGACTCGAACAGTGCCGGCAGGTCCTCGAACAGTCGATCCGTCAGTAGTTCCATCGCCCGTCGGAAGGCGGCGCCCATACTGGCCGGGAACCTCAACAGGACCGGCTCCGAGGGGTCGATGAAGTTATGAACGAAGACCATGTCCTCGTTGACGACGTCCTCACCCGAGAGCCCATTGAGCAATCGGCGAACGATGGTCGAACGACCGGTTCCGACATCGCCGGCAACAAAGACGTTGTAGCCGGCACCGTGAACCGCGAGACCGACGGCCAGGGCATCCTGAGCCCGGCGCTGGCCGATAATCTGAATGGGCTTGTCGTCCAGTTCCTTGGTCGTTCGGAACGAGAACATCTTGGGGTCGCAGCGCCAACGGACGCGGTCCGCGGAAAGGCGATACTTTGTACGTCGGCTGGCGGCGGCCATGAATCCTCCTCAGCCGGTCCAGAAAGGTAGGCTGGCGCCTATAGTAGCCTGACCGGAACGCGACTTGAGACCAAATTCGTGGAACCCGGGAGCCCGAGGCAGCGTTCCATCCCGCGAGGGGCGAGCATGACGGACCGCACAGCGCGTGACCATCGGCTCGTCGAACGGGTACGGCAGGGAGATCACGATGCCTTCGGGACGCTGGTCGGTCACTACCAACGGTTGGTCGCTTCGGTTGCGTGGCGCTACGGAACGCCACCGTCGGCGATCGACGACGTGGTCAGCGAGGTCTTCCTCAAGACCTACTCCCGACTCGAGCAGTTCCAGCCGAACCACGCGTTCTCTACCTGGCTCTACCGTTTGGCCGTTAATCACGTCATCGATCGATCCCGTCGACAACGTCGCGACCCCGCACAGGAAGAGCTTCCGTCCGACGTCGAGTCCGCGGCCCCTGGCCCTGCGGATGAGATCGAATCGGTTGAGCGACGTCGGCTGCTCCACGCCGCGCTCCAGACCCTCTCGCCTCATTTCCGCGAAGTGGTCTTTCTCGTCTACATTGAGGGCATGAGCGTGAAGGAGGCGGCAACGATGTTGGGCCTACCGGAAGGCACGATCAAGACCCGCCTCATGCGGGGCCGCGATGCACTACGCGTACGTCTCAGCCGACGCCACCCCGAGTACTTCGGCGAGCTCACATGAATCACCGCCGTGCGCGTCTGGCGTTCAGCGAGGCCCGAGCGGGCCGACTCTCGGACCGTTCGCGGCAGCGCCTCGAGTCCCATCTCGCTCGTTGCGCGAAGTGCCACCATGACAGAACGGCAGAGGCGAGAATCGCGACGGAGCTTGCGACGCTTCGAACCTCGACCACCGCGGAGGACCAAGTCCTGAGATCGGTCGACGTGCGTCAAGCGGTGCTTGGCCAATTGCCCGCAAGCCCCACCGCCTCCCGACACGGATTGCCCTGGCGGGAACTGGGCGGGCTCTCCGTCGTCGCGATGGTGGGCTCGGTCGTTCTGGTGGCCGCGCTGGCGCAGTCTCTCCCGCAGGCCGTCGAGGCCGCCCGAACGGGGGCCGGACTTCTCGAAGTGGGCGGGATCCTGCTAGCAAGTGTCTGGCGTGCGGTCGTGACCGTGCTGGAAGTCCCGTTCGTTCTCCTCGGAACTCTCGTCGAACCACTTGAGCGACTGTTTCGTTGGTTACGAACGATGACACCGGCAATTCCGGCGCTCGTCACAACGGCCTACATGATGATGACCGGCGTTGTTCTGTTCGTGATCGGTCGGGATCTGCGTCAACCGCGGATCACCGGAGAGGAGGGTTGATGCGACGCCCCACGGCACTGCTGATGTTCCTGGTTGTGGTTTTCGTCGGCACCCTGGCCGCCTATGGACAGGAACCGCCCGAGCGGTACAAGGAAGGTCCGTGGGTCAGCATATTCGCCAAGCCCACGACGATCCCCGCCGGCACCGTGCTCGAGGGCCCCGCAATCTGTATCGGTTGTGAATTGACGCTTGAGGGCGAGCTCGAAGATCAGATCGTCGTCGTCTTCGGCAAGGTCACGATCAGCGGCACCGTCGAGGGAGAAGTGGTTGGCGTGCTCTCGGATCTTGATCTCCGAGGCGCAACCGTCGACCGACAGGTTTACAACATCCTGGGGTCCGTTGATGCCTCCGGTGCCGACCTGCAGGGCGTGATCGATCTTGGAATGGGAGACTGGGTCTCCGGGTTACCGTCACCGGTTCACGTCGTCGCGTTCGTCTTCCGTTGGTTCAGACTGATCAAGATGTTCTTGATCTTCCTTGTGATCGGACTCATCGCCGCGCTCGTCCCCGATCGCGTGCGTACGATCGGCGCCGTCGCGCCGCTTCGGTACGGGACCGCGTTCTTCGTGGGTCTACTCGGTTACCTGGGCGTGATGGTCCTCCTTACGCTGCTCTCGGTCACGGTCATCGGACTCCCACTGGGGTTCGCCCTCTTCCGTGTGACCAAGTGGTTGGGCGTCTGCGCCGTTCTCTGGGCCGTCGGGCACCGAATCGGACGAAGTTTCGGACGGGACCTTTCGGTGATGGCGGCGACCTTTGTCGGTTTCGTTCCCTATGCAATCCTGATGCTCGCTCCCCTGTGGCTCGGAGTACCCGGCCTCCTGTTCAGCCTCCTGGCAGGACTGTTCAGCTGGGTGTTCCTGGAGATTCCTGCGTTGGGGTTGGTGTTGCTGACACGATTTGGAACTCGCGGTTCGGCCCCCCCCGCGACGACTGCGGTATCCGGCCCGCAGTAGGCTTACCGCAGTCGAAGCCCGGGCAACTTGGCACATACGTCCGTGTTGCGTAGCATGGCTTCATGTCTGCTGTGCCCCAATCTGTCGAACCTCGGCGACGACGATGGATCACGCTTTTCGGCTCCGTCCTGCTGGCTCTCATGGCCGGCCACGCCTGGGCCGACATCGCGATCGTGAGTCCGCGCAACCTCTCGTTCGCCATTGGCGACACGCGGGTCGAGGTGGCTCCGTCCAACGCCGGCGGACGCAGCGTCGAGCGGATCGAGATTCGGGTCAACGACGAGCTGGTCACGACGATGACGGCAGCGCCGTGGAAGACGTCGTTCGATGCCGGGGACGGTAGTCGCGGTAATCGAGTCGTCGCCACCGTCTTCTGGTCCGACGGGACCAGCGAATCCACGTCGATCCGGACCTCCCAACTGAGAATCAACCAGGAAGAAGAGGTCGACCTCGTCAACGTGTTCCCGATCATTCGGAGCAAACGCGGAAGCTACGTTCCGAACCTGGGTCGTGACGACTTCGAGATCTACGAGAACAACATCAAACAGTCGATCTCTCGCTTCAGTTCGGTCGGCAAACCGCTGCGTTTGGCCCTGGTGCTGGATGCCTCGAACACCATGCGTAAGGGCACGCGACTCGAACAGGCCAAATCCGCAGCGCTCAGCTTCATCAGCGTGATGGGCGAAGCGGACGAGGCAATGCTGGTGACATTTTCCGATGGCGTTGCCGTCACCCACCCGATGACCGCAGACAAGGAGAGCCTCTCCGCGGCCGTAGTGGGGCTCGAGGCCTCGGGGGGAACGGCCCTCTACGACGGAATGTGGCGGGCATCACGGGAGCTCCGCGACTTTACCGGTCGTCGTGTCCTCGTATTGCTGTCCGATGGGCGTGACGAGTCCTACTCGGGTCTCGAGCCGGGAAGTCTCCATACTGCCGATGAAGCCATGGAGGAGGCTCGCCGCAACGAGGTGATCATCTTCACGATCGGCATGGGCAGCGGCAGCGATCGGGTGGTCCAGTGGCACCTTCCGCTGGCAGAGCAGTTGACGGGCGACGAAACGACCAAGCAGTTTCTGGAGCGGATCGCCGCATCAACCGGTGGACGATCGTTCTTCTCGCCACGTTCCGGACAGCTTCGTCGCGCATTCGGACAGGTTGCGGAGGCGTTACGAGCGCAATACGCGCTGGCCTATTCCAGCCAAGATCGAGAGAAGAACGGCGAGTGGCGCTCGATCGAGGTTCGCATCGCCGACCGCGACGATCTTCAGGTGACATGTCGCGAGGGCTACTATGCGAGCTCCTCGGGTGATGTGGAAGACGGCGTCGGATCCGGGCACTAGGCCTCGTCGCTTCGACGCTCCAGAGCGAGATTCCGCATATAGATGAGCAGGCCCATCGACTGTCCCAGGATGAACACCGGGTCCATCCGCCAGACCGAATAGGCCAGCAGACAGAGCCCGCCGGCGATCGAGAACCACCAGAATGCGATGGGTATCATCGGTCTTCCACGGCGTTCCGAGACGGCCCACTGCACGATCAGGCGAATGGCGAACATCCCCTGCCCGAGTAGCCCGATCCCCACCCAGAGTCGTTCCGCATCAATGCTCACGGTGAACCACCTCGTAGTCCAGCCGTCGGCTCTTCATCCACCGCACGGCCAGAAGATCGATGAAGCTGCGCCACGCGCGGTCCCAGATCCCATATTTGCTTTGTCCGGAATGACGCGGTCGGTGATTGACCGGGATCTGACCGACGCGAAACCCCTCGATTCGAAGGAGCGTCGGCAGGAAACGATGCATCCCGACGTGCAACTTAAGAACCGTGAGGCACTTTCGCCGGAACGCCTTCAGAGAACAGCAGGTGTCGATGATGTCGTCTCCGGAAACGACGTTCCGAATCCCGTTGGCCAGCCTCGATAGCACTCGACGGTGCCATGAGTCTTCGCGGGACCGACGATATCCGACGACGGCGTCCAGATCGTCTCCGGCAGCGTCCAACAGCCGGCCGATGTCCCGCGGATCGTTCTGCATGTCCCCGTCCATGGTGACGACCCACTCGCCGCGCGCTTTACGGAAGCCGGCGTCGAACGCAGCGGTCTGCCCACGGTTCTCTCGCAGATGCAACGGAACAACCGAGTGATTCGCCGCCGCAACCCGGTCGATGACCTCACGCGACCCGTCGTCACTACCGTCGTCGACCAGGAGAATCTCGAACCGGGAGGAAAAACCGGGAAGTACGTCAAGGAGCTCGATGACGATCGGTTCGATGTTGTCGCGCTCGTTGAAAACCGGGATGACGATCGAGAGATCGATCATGACTCGTCTCGCCATTCGGGCTTCGGTGGTTTCCGATTGATGAACCACAGCCCACGGAAGATTCGGAATCGCTTCAGGAACGATTCCTCTTCATCCGTGTACGGGCCGGCGCGCAAGACCTCTTTCCACTTCAGCAACGCCGATCGATCGAAATTGGCCAGTCTCCGAAATAGAAGCCGATGGAGCAGGCCTGCGGGGCGAAGCCGGATCGCCGCCGCGAAGTCGACGACGAAGACCTCGTTGCTCGTAGTGACCAGGACGTTGTGTCTGGACCTCAAGTCCGAATGGACGACGCCGCGAGCGTTAATCGCGCGGACGATCTCCACCAACCGCGGAAAGACGTCACATCCTCGCTGTTCGCGATCGGGTGCATAGCCCAGCTGCTCACCCTCGATCCACTCCAGAACGATCGTGATCCCATCCGGTCGCCCGATCAGACGTGGCACGCCGGGCACACCCTCAAGACGGGCATACGCCGCGCTTTCCCGTGTGGTCTGGATCCAGCCGGAGATTCGCGACAACAGGGTTTTCCCTGCGAATGACTTCACGACGACCGGGAAGCCGTCGACATCGACCCGCATGACGTCCGCCTTGAATCTCCGACCCGGCGTCAACAACGTCCCTTTACGCACCTGTTCCGCGCTCGGCATCTCGCCGCGATTGTGACGCCCCGGTGACGGTGTTATCGTGGGGGCGTATTCGGTGCTTGAGGTCGCGCTCTTCATTCCATCATGACCTTTCCAAGCCAATCGAAATCATCCACCGTGAAACTGAACCCGGAACAAATCGCCGTCATCCGACGTGGCCCCGAGCTCGATCGACTGGTCGGGCGGAATGGTTCCAAGGCCGACATCGTAGTCTACCGTCACGCGCAGTGCCGAATCGCGGTCAAAGACTACCGACCACGCGCCTGGTGGGTCCGACAGTCCCTCGGTCGCTGGCTGACCGCTCGGGAGAGTCGTGCCTACCGGCGGCTCCAGGGAGTCCCCGGAGTTGCGCCGTTTCTGGGTAAAATCGACGCGCTGGCCCTGGCGACGCAGTGGGTGGACGCGACGCCGCTTCGGGATCTCCGGACCCCTCCGACGAGCGACAGCCTCGCGGAACTCGAGAGTGTGCTCTCCTCGATCCACACCCACGGTGTCGCCCTGGGGGACCTCCATCATCGCGACGTCCTGCTGGACGCTAACGGTCGGGTCACGATCGTCGATTTCGCAACGGCCTGGTGTCCCCGCTCGGGCGACCCTCTTCGAAGCCGGGTATTTCGTCGGATGCGCGATCAAGACCTCGTCGGACTCGCAAGGATGAAACAGCGCTACTGGGGCATCCCTGCGGACGTCGCTTTCGCCGATTGCCCGCCGAAGGCCATCGCGCGGTATCGTCGTTCTCGCAACTGGAAATCGCGTTGGCAACGACTGCGCGGTCGATCGGGATCTTGATGAGCAGCAAGACCTACAACCGCCCGCTCGGGCATCTGCGTCGGATCACGGTCCTGCTCGTGCTCGTTGTCTTGCTGATCGTGGCTCGACCGGTTCCGGGCGACGTCAGTCTTGGCTTTTTGCTGATGGCGGTCGGCGAGGGCTTACGTCTCTGGGCGGCCGGGCATCTGCGCAAGACCGTCGATCTGGTGACGTCCGGTCCCTACCGATTTACCAGAAACCCTCTGTACCTGGGTCGGCTATTGATCTTCACCGGTCTCGGCGTGATGTGCCGGCTTCCTCACGGTCTTCACGCGGTCGTCCTCGTCGTCGGCTGGGCCATCTTCTTCTACTACTACCTGCCGCGGAAAGAGCGAGTCGAGCCCGCAAGGCTTCGCCGGCAACACGGAGCAGCCTACGACAAGTATCACGCCGCCGTGCCGGCACTCTTCCCGTCTCGCTCGGCCTACGTGGATGCGGATCGGGCGCCGTGGTCGTCCGAGCGGCTGCTCCGCAATCGAGAACACTGGATGGCCATCGCTGTCGTCGCGGCGGGTCTCTGGATGCTCTGGCGAGCCTACAACCCCTGATCACTCCGTGTCGGGTGGTGGCGGACGATTCGACAGCAGATGGACCGCGTTGCTACCGACCTCTGCCGACAACCAAACGTGTGCATCCGGGACGGTGTCGAGGGCCTCAAGCAGTTGATCTCGCTCGACCAGCAGGTACACCGCTTCCGACCTCCCCATGTAGTCGCGGAGCGACGCAGCGTCGTTGAGTCTCGGGATGGTTCGATCGATGTAGTAGATGTAGCCGGCTCGCCACTTCCACGGGCGGTAACTCATCAGAGGATCGTCGTCTGAAACCCGCTCGCGAACCTGCGTCGCGAACGGTTGACTGGATTTATAGGCATCGACACGTGGCAGGACCTGAACCGTGACCTGAACGTAGATCGCAATCACTGCCAGGAGGGGCGTCAGCACGATTAGTGTTCTTCTGCGACGGTGGGCAAACAGGGTTGCGAGGATGACGACCGCCGACCCCGCAAGCAAGAGTGCGGTCGCGGTACCGGCCGAGCCGACCGCCGGATAGTCGTCGATCTTGCCGCGCACGAGCAA
Organism: Acidobacteriota bacterium; assembly: GCA_029861955.1. Taxonomy (NCBI): domain Bacteria; kingdom Pseudomonadati; phylum Acidobacteriota; species Acidobacteriota bacterium. The sequence continues at coordinate 21,618 of JAOTYK010000035.1, read as the reverse complement.
AGCCGCGGCGAACAGGACCGCCGCGAGTAGCGCGACCCCCAACCGACAGAATCGATCCCGCCAGACATCCAGTCGCCCGGTCACGAACCTCTCCGCGAGACCGGCGACCAGAATCGCCACCGCGGGTGCCGCCGGCAACATGTAGATGCTTCGTTTGCTGGCGGACAACGAGAAGATGACGAACGGGACCAGGATCCACAGCCAGGCCAACCGATCCAGGGCCTGCTCCCGCCGATCCCTGAGCGGAAGCCCCAGACACAGCGGGAGCCACAGCGACCACGGCGCCATGTCGGGCGGGAAATTGAGGAGGAAGTACCAGATCGGACGTTGATGATCCCAGGGATCCACGAACCGCTGAAAATGCTGACGAACGAAGAACTCTGAGAACAGTTGAGTCTCGCCGGATAGCCACAATGCAAGAAACCACGGGGACGCGACCAGGGCAAACGTCAGGGCGAACCAGAGGGCATTCCCCCGGCGCACAAGCGTCTTGATGTCGGTCGGTCGACGAACGAACAGGATCGCTGCCGGCAGCACGAAGGCCAGAGGCCCCTTAGCCAGAAATCCGATCCCAACAGAGACCCCCGCAAGTATCCAGGCACGGCGATTGTCCCGAATCACGCCACTCCCGTGACTTAACACCGTGACCGTCGAAAGAACACTCAGCGTCAGCAATAGATCCATCTGGACCATTCGCGCCGACCAGAACACGGCGTAGAGCGTGGCGAAGACGAGCCCGGAGATGAGAGCTCTGTTCCTACCGACCGCGCGACGCACAAACTGGTACAACAGCAGCGTCGCTGCAAGCCCCGCCAGCGCACCGGGAAGCCTCAGACCGAACTCATCCACCCCCCCGCGAACGGCGGAGACCATCCGAGCCAGCCAGAAGTAGAGGATCGGTTTCTCGTTAAAGGTCTGCTCGTTGACCGTCGGCAAGAGCCACGTACCGCCCTCATGCATCTCGACGACGGCACGACCGTAGAGCGGCTCGTTTGGATTCCAGAGGTCGCGCGCGCCGAGTGCGGGAAGGTAGAGGAGCGCGCAGACTCCGATCAGGAGTAGGAGGTCTCGACGAGTCTCGTTGGCCGCCAGGCTGGCGATCACGCCGGCTCCTCGCGAAACTGGAGATCGTGAAGTCGCTTGTAGGTGCCCGCGTTCTGCAGGAGCGTCTCGTGATCGCCCTGCTCCACGATTCGCCCGCCGTCCAGGACAATGATGCGATCGGCTCGACGAATCGTCGAAAGACGATGCGCGATGATGAGGCTTGTGCGACCACGCATGAGTCGCTCGAGGGCTACCTGCACCGCCGCTTCGGATTCGGTATCCAGGGCCGACGTCGCCTCATCGAGGATCAGGATCGGTGGGTCCTTCAGCAATGCCCGGGCGATGGTCAGTCGCTGTCGCTGCCCCATCGACAGGCGCGTCCCCCGCTCGCCCAACAGGGTGTCGTAGCCTTCCGGAAGGGCGTCGATGAAAGACTCCGCCTGCGCGGCCCGCGCGACTTGCCGCACACGATCCTCGCCGATTTCCGGAGATCCGTAGGCGATGTTGTTGCGAACCGTGTCGTCGAAGAGCAGCGTCTCCTGGGTCACGATCCCGATCATCGTACGAAGCGAATGCAACGTCAGGTCACGAACGTCGTGCCCGTCGACGAGGACGGCGCCCAATTGCGGATCGTAGAAACGCGGCAGTAGGTTGGCCAGCGTCGATTTCCCGGACCCCGAGCGACCCACGAGCGCGATGGTCTCCCCATGGGCGACGGTCAGGTCGATGTCATGAAGCACGGGCCCATCGCCGTAGTTAAATGACACGTCCCGGAAGCAGACCTCCGAATGAAACGCAGGGAGCGGTTTCGCGTCCGCCCGCTCACGAATCGTGGGCGTCTGGTCCAGCATGTCGAAGACCCGGGTCGCGGCCGATCGAGCGACCTGGATCTCGGCGTAGAGCCGATTGAGGCGCCGGATCGATACAAACAGGATTCCGAGTGACGCCAGGACCACGGTGAAACTACCGCCGTCCAGGGAATTGTTGGCGATGCTCCGGCCGGCGATATAGAACAGCCCCGCACCCAGTATCGCCCCCAGCAGCTCCATGATCGATGGCGAGAGCGCCTGTGCCCGAGCTGCCCGAAGGTCGGCGCGTAGCATCCGCTGCAGCGCGTCACGCATGCGGCCGACTTCGTAGTCCTCCATGCCGAAGCCCTGGACGACCTTCACCCCGGTCACGGCCTCCTGCAAACGGCTCATGACATCCGCCATGCTCAGCTGCGACCCGGTGGCGGCTCGTCGGAGACGGCGACCGAGCCGGATCATCGGAACACTCAACAGCGGCAGGCCGGCGAACGAGAGCAGCGACATCCTCCAGTCGGCAAGCATCGACCCGATGAATACAAATGGGACCATCCCGCCGACGCGGAGCAGATCCGCGAGGACCGTGGTCGCGACGCGTTGGAGTCGCTGCACATCGCTGACGACTCGCGAAGAGATGACGCCGGTCGGGTTGTCCTGGAAGAAGTCGAGCGACTGGTGAGTGATCTTCTCCGTCAGCTCGACCCGCAGATCCCGGATGACACTGGCCCCGCAGCGCAGCGTCTGATAGTTGCCGAAGTACAGCAAGATGCCGCGGACGAAGAAGATCCCGACCATCATCAGTGGAACCTGGACGAACGCGTTGGCGCGGGTCCACGCGCGGAACGCCTCGACGGGTAGGAGACCGCCGACCATCGACTTGAGTCGGTCGATGATGTCGGGCTCTCCGCCGACCTGACCGACGGCGTCCGCAGTGGTCTGCCCCAGGAACACCTCATTGACCAGCGGATTCAGCGTGGCGACTACCGCCGCCATCAAGGCACCGGAGATCGACACGAGAAGTGCCGCAAGGACCATCCGAACCATGTACGGTTTCAGGTAGCCCAGAAGTCGACGGAGTTCCCTCATCGGGGGGATGCTAACAGAGTCGGGTCAGACCAGTTCCACGCCACGGAAGAAGTAGTCAATCTCGATCGCGGCAGTCTCCGGCGCATCAGAGCCGTGGACCGTGTTTCGCTCGATGTTGGTGGCGTATAACTTTCGGAGCGTTCCCGCGTCGGCGTTCTCGGGGTTGGTATCCCCCATCGTCTCCCGCCAGTGACGGATCGCGTTCTCGCGCTCCAACACCATGACCAGCGCAGGCCCCGACGACATGAACGTCGTCAGGTCATTGAAGAACGGCCGCTCGCGATGAACGGCGTAGAATCCTTCGGCGGCCTGGCGCGTCAGGTGGATCATCCGCATCCCGACGATGCGAAATCCTTCCTTCTCTATCCGGGCCAGGACGTTTCCAACGTTGTGGTTCTCGACCCCATCGGGCTTGACGATTGCGAATGTTCTTTCCATGGCTTGCTCTATTTCCCCATCAGTTGCTTAACGGTTTGCCCCATGCTTGCCGGACTCTCCACCACGTGGATCCCGGCGGCCTGAAGCGCTTTCATTTTTTCTGCAGCCGTACCCTTGCCCCCGGCGATGATCGCTCCGGCGTGGCCCATGCGTCGCCCGGGTGGCGCCGTCTGCCCCGCGATGAACGCGACGACCGGTTTCGTGACGTTCGCCTTGATGAAGTCGGCGGCCTCTTCCTCTGCCGTACCACCGATCTCGCCGATCATGATGATCGCCTCGGTCGCCGGGTCTCCTTCGAACAAGGACAACATGTCGATGAAGTTGGTTCCGACAATCGGATCGCCGCCGATGCCGACACAGGTCGATTGCCCGATCCCGAGGTTGGTGAGCTGGCCGACGGCCTCGTAGGTCAGGGTGCCGGATCGGGAGACGACGCCGACGTTCCCCGCCTTGTGAATGTGCCCGGGCATGATGCCGATCTTGCAGGCTTCCGGCGTAATGATCCCGGGGCAGTTTGGACCGATCAACCGTGTCGATCGTCCGGCGAGGAAATTCCAGACCCGAACCATGTCCTGCGCCGGAATCCCCTCGGTGATACAGACGACCAGGGGAAGTTCGGCGGCCGCAGCCTCCATGATAGCGTCGGCCGCGAAGGGCGGCGGAACGAAGATCACGCTGGCGTTGGCGTCGGTCTTCTCGACGGCCTCGGCCACGGTGTTGAACACCGGAATACCGTCGGCTTCCGTGCCACCCTTGCCCGGCGTGACACCGGCGACAACCCGGGTTCCGTATTCGACGGCCTGTCCCGTGTGAAATGTCCCTTCCCGCCCGGTGATTCCTTGCACCAGCAGTCGGGTCGAATGATCGACGAGAACCGCCATGGTCAGCTCCTCCCCGCGGCCGCGACGACCTTGGCCGCGGCGTCCTGCATCCCGTCCGCCACGGCGAAGTTCAACCCCGATTCCAACAGGATCGTCTTGCCCTTCTCGACGTTGGTGCCTTCCAGTCGAACCACTACCGGGACGTTGATCCCGATCTCTCTTGCCGCAGCGACGACGCCCTCGGCGACGATGTCACAACGCATGATGCCGCCAAAGATGTTGATCAGGACCGAGTTGACGTTGGGGTCCCCAAGGAGGATCCGAAACGCGTTGGTGACCATCTCGGTGGTCGCTCCACCACCGACGTCGAGGAAGTTCGCCGGCGAACCGCCGTTGTGCTTGATGATGTCCATGGTTGCCATCGCAAGTCCGGCGCCGTTGACCATGCAACCGACGGTGCCGTCAAGCTTGATGTAGTTCAGCCCGAACTTCGACGCCTCGACTTCCAGCGGGTCTTCTTCATCGAGGTCTCGCAGCTCGGCGATGGCCCGACGACGAAACATCGCGTTGTCGTCAAAGTTCATCTTGGCGTCCAGCGCCATGATCTCGCCGTCCTCGGTCTCGATCAGCGGGTTGATCTCGATCATCGACGCGTCGGTCTGCTCGTAGGCGCGGTAAAGCGCCGCGGTCAATCGACTGAGCGCCGAGACCTGGGCCTTTCCGAGTCCCAACCCGAAACCGATCTTCCGCCCGATCCACGGTGAGTAACCGGCCGTGGCATCCACCGCGACCTTGAGGATGGCCGAGGGGTCGCGCTCGGCGACCTCTTCGATTTCAGTCCCGCCTTCGGCTGAAGCGACGAAGATTGCCGACTTCAACGCGCGATCGAGAAGGACCGCCAGATAGTATTCTTTCTTGATCGCGACGCCCTGCTCGATCAGCAATTGGCGGACGCGTCGCCCCTGCGGGCCACTCTGCTTGGTCACCAGAATGTTGTCCAACATCGACTCGGCAACCCGGGTCGCGGAGTCGGCATCGCCGACGACGTTCACACCCCCCAGCACCTTGTCGGCAAGCGGGTGCTGGACCGGCTTCCCGTCGTCGGTCTGAAACAAACCCTTGCCTCGTCCGCCGGCATGGATCTGGGCCTTGACGACGACCGTACCGCCTAACTTCTCCGCCAACTGACGGGCCTCGTCGGGAGTGCGAACGACGCCGCCCTCCGGAACCGCCACACCGTGGTCGCGCAAGAGCGCCTTCGCCTGAAATTCGTGGATATTCACCTGGCTGCTCCGGGTCGTGCCTCGATGGGCGGAATCGGCAACGATCGTTGCACGGGCGCGGGATTATAGGATAGCGATGGGGTGATTTCCAACTAGGGTTCGAACAGTCGCGGGGCGGGCAAGAGCGTGAAGCTTCTACGGTGGATCTCGCAGGCACCCAACTCCCGGATCGCCGCTCGGTGGGCGACGGTCGGGTACCCCTTGTGGCGGGCGAACCCGTAGCCGGGGAATTCCTCGTCATAGCGGAACATCCGCCGATCACGCTCGGACTTGGCGAGGATCGACGCCGCGGCGATGGCGTGACAGTGGGCATCGCCCTTGATGATCGCGTCCTGGGGGGTCTCCAGTCGAGGAATCTGCCGTGCGTCCACGAGCACGAAATCGGGGTCGAGGCTCAGGCCCAGAACGGCCCGCCGCATGCCCGTCAACGTCGCCTGGTAGATGTTGATGCGATCGATTTCCTCGGGCTCGACGGCGACGACCGACCAGGCGACCGCCGTCTCCTTGATCCGAACCTCGAGCGCCTCTCGCCTGGCGGGCGTCAGCTTCTTCGAGTCGTCCACTCCGGAGAGGCCGATACCGGGCGGGAAGATCGCCGCGGCAACCACCACCGGCCCGGCCAGGGGACCGACGCCGGCCTCGTCGACGCCGGCAACCCGGAGATAACCGTCGGCCCAGAGGGCTCGCTCCGGTCCCAGCAATCGCTCCAGGCGTGCGTCATGATCCATCGCGAGATTCTACCAACTAGGTGCCGTTGGGGTCTTGACGCATCAAGACCGGGATGATCCGATAGTGATGAGCGGGAGGAAACGATGCACAAGTTGGTACTGCTTCGACACGGTCAAAGTACGTGGAATCTGGACAATCGTTTCACCGGGTGGACCGATGTCGATCTCACCGACCAGGGCGTCGCGGAGGCCCAATCGGCGGCGACGCTCCTGAAGGCGGAAGGCCTTGGGTTCGACGTGGCCTACACTTCGGTGCTTAAGCGCGCGATTCGCACGCTGTGGCTGACTCTGGACGGCATGGACCTCATGTGGCTTCCGGTTCACCGGCACTGGCGCCTGAACGAACGACACTACGGAGCGCTCCAGGGCCTGAACAAGAAAGAGACGGCCGAGAAACATGGCGACGACCAGGTCAAGATCTGGCGCCGTAGCTACGCAACACCCCCACCGCAGCTCGAACTCGACGACCCGCGACACCCGCGGCATGACCCGCGTTACGGCGACCTGGCAGCCGACGACCTTCCGGGGGGAGAGTCGCTGGCGCTGACCGTCGAGCGGTTTCTTCCGATCTGGCACGATACGATCGCCCCGGCGATCGAGGCCGGTCGTCGGGTGTTGATCGTCGCCCACGGCAATAGCCTTCGGGCGCTGGTCAAGTACCTCGATCAGATCAGTGAGGATGAGATTGTCGGCCTCAATATTCCGACGGGGGTTCCACTGGTCTATGACCTCGACGCCAGCCTCCGCCCGCTGGGGCACCGCTACCTGGGCGACCCCGATGAGATCCGCAAGGCGGCGGAGGCCGTGGCCCGACAGGGTCGAACCTGACTCCTACGCACGTTATACTTGTGGTGAGGCGTCTGGGACGCCCACGAAGTTGGAGAAGCCATCATGCCGTTCATAATCGCCGAACCGTGTATCGGGACCAAGGACACCGCCTGTGTGGATGTCTGCCCGGTCGATTGCATTCACCCCACGAAGGATGAGGAGACGTTCGAGTCTCACGACATGCTCTACATCGACCCCGCCGAGTGTATCGATTGCGGTGCCTGTGAACCCGCGTGCCCGGTCGAGGCGATTTTCGAAGAGGATGCACTCCCCGACAAGTGGAAGGACTACACGAAGAAGAACGCCGATTACTACGAAGACTCCTAGCCGAGAGCAACCCGGCGCGTCGCGACCTGCCAGGGGCCGACGTGTTGTGGTAACAGGGATGGGTGCCGTCTCGCCGAACGGCGTCGGGCGAGACGCATTCTGGCACGCCACACGCAGCGGCATCAGCGGCGTCTCGCAGATCGAACAGTTCGATGTCAGCGATCTTCCCGTAGGGATTGCGGCTCAGGTGCGCGAGTTCGACTCCGAGTCGGTCATGACGCGCAACGAATTGCGACACGTGTCCCGGACAGTGCCCCTGGGAATCGCGGCGGCCGAAGAGGCTCTCCGCGACAGCCTCCACGGCGAACTGGATCTTGACCTCGAAACCCGGAGACGGTTCGCTGTCGTCATCGGGACGGGAGGTGCAGGACTCGAGTTCACCGAGCGGCAGTTTCGCGAGTTCTTCGTCGGCAACCCCAAGTCCATCAGCCTCTACGCAATCCCGTCATCAACTCCGGGTTCTCTCAGCAGCGAGTTGTCGATGCGATTTGACCTGCGGGGGCCGAGTCATGTGATTTCGACCGGCTGTACTTCCTCGATCGACGCGATAGGTCGTGCGCTGGACCTGATTCGCTACGGGCGATGCGATCGCGCCCTCGCCGGGGGCACCGACTCGCCCATCGCACCCGGAATCCTCAGAGGGTTCTGCCTGATGCGAATCCTCAGCACCCAACACAACGACGAACCGACCCGCGCCTCCCGCCCCTTCTCGGCGGATCGCGATGGTTTTGTGCTCGGAGAAGGCGCGTGGATGCTGGCACTCGAAAGTCTGGAGAGCGCGATTCAGCGCGACGCGCCGATCTACGGAGAGCTTCTCGGATACGGTGCTACCTGCGAAGCGTTTCATCGTGTCCGACTGAATGAATCGGGCGAGGAGCCGGCGCGAGCGATGACGCTCGCCATGCTCGATGCGGGCATCGATGCGGCGGCCATCGACTACATCGCCCTTCACGGCACATCGACCCGTCTCAACGACCGCGTCGAGACCGTGGCCGTGCAACGTGCGTTCGCGTCAAACCACGAACGAATACTCTGCTCCAGCATCAAGTCGATGATCGGGCATCCACAAGGGGCCTGCGGGGCCGCGTCCTCGGTCGCAACGTTGCTGGCGATGCGGGACGGTTTCGCCCCTCCAACGATTAACCGTGACATCGCCGACCCCGAATGCGACCTGGATGTCGTTCCCGCGGAAGGTCGGCCTGCTCGCCTCGACCACTGTCTGGTCAACTGCATCGGATTCGGCTCGAAGAATGCCGCCCTGGTCTTCCGTCATCCGGATCGGATCGAACCGGAAGTCGACGGACCGTGATGGGCTGGACCCCTCCGAGGTGCCACCGAGCCGAGCTGATGGACCGCTTCGGCCACGACGCCGAGCAACTGGAGGAAGTGTTAGACGATATCGAGCAGGTCAATCGGTGGCTCGGCGGCTTGCGGACGCTTCAGACCGCGATGCAACCCATCCTCGCGGCAGCCAATGGCCACCGCCCACTCCGAATACTCGACGTCGGAACAGGATCGGGGGATCTCCCGCGGGCGATCGTTCGTTGGGCGAGGGAATGCCGGACCACCGTCGACATCGTTGCCGTCGATCGGGACCCGACAACGGCGACGATCGCCGCCAAACGTTCGATCGACCATTCGACGATCCGCGTCGTCTGTGCAGACGCGAATAGACTCCCATTTTCTGCGGGCTCGTTTGATGTAGTGACGGCGTCGATGTTTCTCCATCATTTCCGACATGAGCAGGTCGTCGCTCTCCTTCGCGAGTTTCGCAGGTTGGCGAGCACGGCGGTGATCGTCAACGACCTACGTCGCGATCGTGTCGCCTGGGGCTTCATCTGGCTCGTCGCACATCTCACCGGACGAGGCGCGATGTTCCGTCACGACGCGCCACTGTCGGTACTCCGAGGATTCACCCCTGCAGAGTTGGAGGCCGCGGCGATCGACGCCGACTGCGCGTCCCCGGAGCTGAGGCGACGATGGCCCTACCGACTTCTGCTGACCTGCGCGGGCGACGCATGAACGACGCATACGACCTGGTAGTTTCCGGTGCCGGACCTGCCGGGTCGACTCTGGCCCTCCTCGCGGCGCGCTCCGGTCTTAGGGTGGCCCTCGTCGAACGCGCATCGTTCCCCCGCGACAAACTCTGTGGCGAGTTCGTTTCGGCGGAAGGTTGCGCGGTCTTGCAACGACTCGGACTCCTCGATGGCCTTCGACGTGCGGGGGCGCGACCGATCCGACACTGCTACGTCGGCTCGGCGGCCCTGCGCGGGATCGAGACGACGCTACCCGATTGGGATCGGCTGGGTTGTGCCGCCTATGCGGTCACCCGTTCGCGATTGGACGCTGCGCTTCTAGAGGCGGCCGCCGACGCCGGCGTCGAAGTATTCGACCGTACACGTACGGTCGCCGTCATCGATAACGGCACGCGCATCGACGCGATCCGCGTCCGACATGAGCGTGGTCGTGGTGAACGAGAGCTCCACGGATTGGTCGTCGGAGCGGACGGGCGCCGTTCACTCATCGCCCGCGGCATCGATCGAGGCGACCGCCATCTACCTACGTCCGACTGGTATGGATTGAAGGCCTATTACCCGACCGCCCCACCTCCGGCTCGCCATCGGGTCGAGCTCCACCTCTTTGACGGCGGGTACGTGGGTCGCGTAGAGGTCGAGGACGAGCGAAGCAACGTCTGCATGATGGTGCGACGCGATTCTCTTCGTCGTCATGGGGGCGCCGACCCGCTGCTTGCACATCTGGGACTCGTTTCGGGAGAACGGCTTTCCCGCTGGCACGGGCTAGGGCCTCTTACGTTTGGCCCACGACGCGCTGCCGGGCGCGGTGCACTCTTGATCGGAGACGCAGCCGGAACCGTCGACCCGTACAGCGGTGAGGGAATCTCGCACGCTCTTCTGGCCGCGGAGTACTGTCTGCCCTATGTTCTGGCGGCGATCGCCGAGGGCACCGTCACCCAGGCCGCAGAGCGACAGTTCCAGAAGACCTGGAATCGCCGGTTTCGCCGCGCATCGTGGCGTATTCGTCTGTTGGGTCGGGTCCTGGAATCACCGATCGCCTCCAGACCGATGCTGCGCTGGCTGAACGGACCGGCTCGCTCGTGGATTCCGTGGGTGGTTCGCCAGACACGGACGGCGGCCGAGGAGCGATGAAGATGCGTCGTCTCGGTCGCGCCGATCTGTGGCTGCTACTAGCGGCGATCCTTGCGGGCGGGCTGTTTTTCAACGCGATCGATCGATTGTGGCCGCTGGCCGATCCCCGTCTCGCCAGCGGAGGATTCGACGCCGAGGGACCGGCCCGCGACGTCCTCGAGCGTCAAGGCTTCGATCTGAGCGGCTACCAGACGGCGGGCCGCTACTGGCTTGACGGCGCCGCCACCGACTTCGTGAGCGAGTCTCTGGGTGCGACGGCGACCACCGCGATTCGCGAGGGGCTCCCGACCCTCGCGCGTCGTGTCTATTTCAAGCGTTCGGGAGAGCCCCGCTACTTCCATGTGGACGTCCACCCGAACGGAGAGGTTCTCGGTTGGAACTGCCTGACCGAGAACGACACCGCGGGAGCAAGTCTGAGTAACGAAGACGCGCGCGAACTGGCGCAGAGCGCCATCGTTGAAGGCCTCGGCCTCTCACTCGAAGCGTTCGAGGAACGAGCCGTTGCCACGGCGGAGCAGATCGATCGTCGCGATCATACGTTCCGCTACGAACGACCTCTCTGGGCCCAGGGCGGCCGGGAGCGCCTGACCATCACGGTCGCCGGCTCCGAGGTGATTCATGCGAAGCGGAACGTGGTCCCGCCTGACGACTGGCGACGAACGCGGCGAACCCTGGAGGCGACCGGGCAGGCGCTGGAGACGGTCGGCATCTTGCTCCTTGCCGTCGGCGGCATCGTGGCGTTCGTCCTGTTCCTCGGCTGCCTGAGGAAAGGGCAGATCAACTTACGGGCTGCCGCCGTCTGGCCGATCGCCGTCTTCGCCTGCCTCCTGGCAACGTACGCGCTCCAGCCTGCGGACTTGATGATCCGCTGGGAACCGTTGTGGCCTCGCTGGGTCTCCACGTTCCGTTTCCTGGTCTTCCGCGGTCTGCAAGATCTCTGGATCCCGCTTCTACTTCTCGCGGTCACGGCAGCAGGTCTCGCGATGGACCGAAGACTGAACGGCGGCCGGACCGTCACGCTGAATCTCGCGGGCAAGGGAAACTGGCTCCATCCACGGGTCGCCGCCGCCTCGACCCGAGGGTTCCTGATCGGGCTCCTCTGCGGCGGCGTTCTCTGCCTCGGATTCCTGGCACTCGAACGTTTCGCCGGAGCCGGTGGATCGCTCCAACCGAGAGGCTTCTTCTTCTATCCGCTGAACTCCAGCATCCCGGCTCTCACGGCCTTGCTGTTCTTCTTCGGCGTCGCGCTCGCGGAGGAGCTCGGCTATCGGTTATTCCTCGGCAGCTGGCTGCTGGCGAAGACTCACCGCCGCTGGGTTGCCATCCTGTTGCCGGCAATCGTCTACGGGCTGACCCACACGCGGCTGGATTTCCTGCCGCCCGGACATCCGGATTGGGCGCGTGCCCTGCTCCTCACGTTGGTCGGGGCCGTCTGGGGCTGGGCATTCTTGCGATTCGACGCCCTGACCGTCGTGCTCTCGCACTTCACGGCGGACCTGTTCATATTCAACTGGCCACTGCTGGCAGGCGTCTCGGAATCTGCGCGCTGGACGGCACTCGCGACGATCGCGGTCCCGCTACTACCGGGTCTGTTTTACATCCTGACGGGGCGATTTCGTCAGGCGTCTGCGGACTGAGCCTCGAGCCACCGTTCGCAATCGATGGCCGCCTTGCAGCCGGCCCCTGCAGCGGTCACAGCCTGCCGGTAGGTGTGATCGTGAACATCACCCGCGATGAACACGCCGTCGATATTCGAGCGCGCTCCATGACCTTCGCGAAGATAGAGCTGGTCGTCCGTCTCGAGGATCCCCTGGAACAGCGCGGTGTTCGGGGTGTGTCCGATGGCGACGAAGAAGCCGTCCACCGGTCGCTCGATCGTCTCGCCGGTCTTGAGATTTCGCACCTTCATGAACGTCACTTTCGTGTCGTCGCCACGCACCTCGTCCACGGTACTGTCCCATAAGAACTCGATCTTCTCGTTTTCTAGTGCCCGCGTTGCCATGATCTTCGACGCTCGCAACTGGTCGCGACGGTGAACCACCGTCACTCGTTTGCCGAAGCGGGTCAGGAACAGGGCCTCTTCCATCGCCGTATCTCCGCCACCGATCACGACGATCTCCTTCTCGCGAAAGAAGAAACCGTCGCAGGTGGCGCAATAGGAGACACCGCGTCCTGCATATTCCTTCTCTCCGGGGATACCCAGTTCCTTGGGCGAGGCGCCGGTCGCGACGATGACGGTCCGACTCTCGTGGGTCGTATCGCCGACGGTGACCTGAAACGGCGGTTGATCGAGCACGACGTGGTCCGCGTCGCCGAAAATGAACTGAGCGCCAAATCGTTCCGCCTGCTTCTTGAACAGCTCCATCATCTCGGGACCCTGAACCCCGTCAGGAAAACCCGGGTAGTTCTCGACGTCGGTCGTATTCATCAGCTGGCCGCCCGCATGAAGTCCCTCGACGACAAGCGGCTTCAGGCCCGCTCGGGCGGTGTAAATAGCTGCGGTCAAGCCGGCCGGACCGGACCCCAGGATGATCACGTCATGAACACTCACCGCTGTCGCTCCTTCTCTCTGGTTCTTCGTCCAACCCACCCCGCTCCGCGAGTTCGAGCAACTCGTCGGAGCCGCCGATGTGGACATCGTCGATGAAAACCTGTGGCACCGTGTAACGTCCGCCCGAGCGCTTCAGCATCTCGGCGGTCGCCTCGGGCGTCCGCCCGATGTCGATCTCGTCGTACTCCAATTCACGGCTATCCAGCAGCCGTTTTGCACGAGAACAGTACCCGCACCAGCTTCTTGTGTACATCACGATTTTTCTTGTCATGGGATTGCGCCTCGGTCCGACGGGCCGGTCATGGTAGCAGCGGCCTCACGGAGTACCAACCGTGCGGGCTTTGTTATCATTCCCGACGAGCGGCTCGAGAGAATGCACAGGCAGAACGGACGGGATGGCCAAGAAAGCAAAATACCGGATCGGCAACCGTAATCCAATCCCCGCCGGCTCTCGGGTGACCGAGGACGATCTCTATCTCTGGAGCCACGGGGGACATCACGCGGCTCACCGGTTCCTCGGCGCCCATCCTTCCCGCGACTCCGCCAGACCCGGCGTCAGCTTCTCGGTCTGGGCTCCGCGGGCGCGCAGTGTCGCCGTGATTGGAGAATTCAACGGCTGGAATCCGGAAACCCATCCCCTCGTTCGACTCGGAAGTTCGGGTATCTGGACCGGCGTTGTCGAAAACGCGCACCCGGGACATGTCTACAAGTTTCACATCGTGTCCCGCGAGAAGGGCTACACCGTCAACAAGGCGGACCCGTTTGCCTTCGCGACTCAGCTGCCCTCGGAAACAGGCTCGCGGGTCTGCGATCTGAGCTATGAGTGGAGCGACGAAGCTTGGATGCGGAAGAGGCGGGACTTTCGTGTGTCATCGAGCCCGGTCAGCATCTACGAGATGCACATCGGAAGCTGGCGCCGTCCCGATGATCCGTCCAGAGAGTTCTTGAGCTACGAGGAGCTCGCCGACCAACTGGTTCCTTATCTCCAGGAACTCGGCTTCACCCACGTGGAATTCCTACCACCGATGGAGCACCCGTTCTATGGATCGTGGGGCTACCAGACGACCGGCTATTTCGCGCCCAGCGCACGCTACGGAACGCCTCAACAGTTCAAGCGGCTGATCGATCGGCTGCATCGGGCCGGCATCGGCGTCGTCCTGGATTGGGTTCCCTCGCACTTTCCCAGCGACGAACATGGCCTCGGCTTTTTCGATGGGGGTTACCTGTTCGAATACTCGGATCCGAAACTCGGCTATCACCCCGACTGGAAGAGCTACATCTTCAATTACGGTCGCAATGAGGTGCGGAGTTTCCTCGTTTCGAGCGCCATGTTCTGGGTCGAGGAGTACCACGTCGATGCGATTCGAGTGGATGCGGTGGCCTCCATGCTCCACCTCGACTACTCGCGCGACGAGGGACAGTGGATCGCGAACAAGTACGGCGGCAGGGAAAACCTCGAGGCGATCACATTCCTTCGGCAACTTAATACGGCTATCCACGATCGATACCCTGACGTTCTGATGATCGCCGAAGAGTCGACATCGTGGCCGATGGTGTCCAGACCCGTCCACCTCGGCGGCCTTGGCTTCGACATGAAATGGGACATGGGCTGGATGCATGACACGCTCGATTACCTCGAACGAGACGCGATCCATCGCAAGTTCCATCATGAAGCGCTGACTTTTCGATCGATGTACGCCTACTCCGAAAATTTCGTCTTGCCGCTCTCCCATGACGAGGTCGTCCACGGCAAGCGTTCGTTGGTCGATAAGATGCCTGGTGACGTGTGGCAACGACTTGCCACCCTGCGCGCGCTCTTCGGTTTGATGTACACGACACCCGGGAAGAAGCTGCTGTTCATGGGCGGCGAGTTCGGTCAGTGGTTGGAGTGGAATCACGATGCGTCGCTGCAATGGGGCCTGCTACAGAATCGACCTCACGAAGGCCTCAGGCGTTGGGTTCGAGACCTGAACCACTTCTACAGAGCGTCGCCCGCATTACACGGCAGTGATTTCAACGAGGAGGGTTTTAGCTGGATCGATTGCTCCGACTCGGAGCAGAGCATCGTCTCCTACGTGCGTCGCCCACCGAACGGCGGCAAGCCACTCGTGATCGTGGCAAACCTGACGCCGGTGATTCGAGCCGACTATCGAATCGGTGTTCCGCACTCGGGACGCTGGAACGAGCGCCTGAACAGCGACGCCGAAGATTACTCAGGAAGTGGCGTCGGCAATATGGGCGGCTGCGCCGCAGTCGCGATGCCCTATCACGGGCAGCCCTTTTCGGTCGTCCTGCAGCTCCCTCCGCTCGGTGTGCTGGTGCTGGAATCCGCAGATGTGGAGCGTCCGCTACCTGGTAAGATCCGCGGCGGCCCAGGGGATGTGCACTGAGTCGCTACGTCTGCATCCACGGGCACTTCTACCAGCCGCCGCGAGAGAATCCGTGGACCGGTTTCGTCGGACTTCAGCCGTCCGCCGCTCCGCACCACGACTGGAACGCTCGGATCACTGCAGAGTGTTACGGACCCAATCTCGCGGCACGCTTGCTTGACGCGGACGGCGGCCTCGAGCAGACAATCAACAACTTCTCCCGAATCAGTTTCAATTTCGGACCCAATCTCCTGGCATGGTTGGAACTCAACGTGCCGGATGTCTACCGCGGTATCCAGCAAGCAGATCGTGACAGCGCAGGACTCTATGGTGGGCACGGGTCGGCACTCGCACAAGCCTATGGACATCTCATCCTCCCGCTGGCCAGTGCCCGGGATCGGGAAACCGCGATCGCCTGGGGTCTCGACGATTTCCGCCGTCGATTCGGTCGACGCGCGGAGGGCATGTGGCTTCCCGAAACCGCCGTCGACACGGCGACGCTCTCCGCTCTGGCTGCCGCAGGTCTTCGTTTCTGTCTGCTTGCGCCACGGCAAGCGGCAGCAGTACGCGGCGATGGCGACACGGAATACTCTCCGGTCAATGAGAAAACTCTGGATACCGGTCGCCCTTACAGGGTGGATCTCCCCGACGAGCGATCGATCGTTGCCTTTTTTTACGACGGTGCCCTGGCCCAGCAGCTTGCGTTCGGCGACCTCTTGCAGGACGGTGCCACGTTCGCAAGCTCGATCCTCGAGCGGCACCGGTCGGAGTCCGACTCGCGACTTGTCCACGTCGCGACCGACGGGGAATCCTATGGGCACCACCACACATTCGGCGAGATGGCGCTTGCCCGCGCGCTGGGGGTACTGGAAGACTCGGGGGCGACGCTGACCAACTACGGTCAGTACCTGGACGACCACCCGCCGACGGCGACGGTGAAGATCGTCGAGAACAGTTCGTGGAGTTGCCCTCACGAGCTTGGCCGTTGGAGTCGGGACTGTGGCTGTGCCTCCGAATACCACGAGGGCTACCATCAACGCTGGCGTGAACCACTAAAGCTGGCGCTCGATGAGCTTCGGAACGACCTCCACCGGGTCTATCTGACGGAGACTCGGGAACTGGCGACCGATCCCTCGCGTTTGCGTGACGGCTACAACGGAGTGCGGATGAGTCCGGATCGGCCAACGGCCGACGAACGACTGAACCAACTTGCCGGCCGACGGCTCGACTCCTCCGAACACGCCCACCTGCTGGCCGCCCTCGAGATGGACCGACTCGCATTGTTGACCGGGACAAGTTGTGCCTGGTTCTTCGAGGAGGTCTCGCGCATCGAACCCGTTCAGATTCTGCGCTATGCCGATCGCGCTCTGGACTACGCGTCCAGGTGGGATAAGGGTGACGCCGCCGGGAAGTTCCGCGAACGGCTTCGTGCGATCCCGAGTAACAACCCGGAGATCGGCGACGCGGCGACGCTCTTCGACCGCGAGGTCATCCGTGCGCGCGTCAGCCCGGAGACGATCGCGATGTGGACCTCGTTGAGGAGGACGCTGCGTCTCGGGGAAGAGACTCTGCCCTGGAGCGCCAGCTTTCGGGACGACGTTCGCGTCACGTTCCGGGGCCAGCATCGCAGCGCCGATCGGGTTGCCGGCACGGTCACCCTCGAGGCACGGCACGACCGGCGCCTGATCCGTTCGGCGTTCTGCTGGATCGAGGATGGTCCTTCGGGTCTGTTCGGGGGGCTACTAGGGCCGGACGCCGCACCCCACTTCCCGGCCCTGGGCCACGAGCTTGCGACGATGGACGGGACGCAGATCCACGATCGCTGGATCGCCAGACTGGATCCCGTTCTGGTCGGCGACGACGATCTGGAGACGGAAGTGACGGGCACCTGACCGGTTACAGGTTGCGGACGATCGCCTCCCCGAACTCAGAACAACGAACCTCTCGGGCACCGTCCATCTGACGCGCCAGGTCGTAGGTCACGACCTTCTGGTCGATGGTCGTTTCCAGTGCGCGATCGATGGCGTGAGCGGCTTCGTTCCATCCCATGTGCTCAAGCATCATCATCGCGGAGAGAATCAACGAACCGGGGTTGACCTTGTCCTGCCCCGCATATTTCGGTGCCGTGCCGTGGGTGGCCTCGAAACAGGCGAGGTCGTCCGACATGTTCGCCCCCGGCGCCATCCCGAGTCCCCCTACCTGAGCCGCACACGCATCCGACAGGTAGTCACCGTTCAGGTTCGGCATCGCCAGCACCGCGTACTCTCTGGGTCGCAAGAGGACCTGCTGGAACATCGCGTCGGCGATTCGATCCTTGATGACGATCTTGTTGTCGGGAACCACGCCGGCATGCTCTGCCCACACCGCGTCCTCGCGAATCGTCTGCGATCCAAACTCCTCCGCGGCAACCTCGTAGCCCCAGTCCTTGAACGCGCCTTCGGTGAACTTCATGATGTTCCCCTTGTGCACGAAAGTCACACTCTCGCGATGACGATCGATGGCGTACTGGATCGCCTTGCCGACAAGACGCCGCGTCCCGAACGGAGAGATCGGCTTGATACCCAGACCCGAGTCTCTCCGAACGTTCTTGCCCATCTCCTGATTGAGAAACTCGATCACGCGCGCGGCCTCGGGACTGCCCGATTCCCATTCCAGCCCCGCATAAACGTCTTCGGTGTTCTCCCGGAAGATCACGACGTTCATGTCGCCGGGACGGAGCACCGGAGACGGCACCCCTTTGATGTGGCGGACCGGGCGTACGCAGGCATAGAGATCCAGGAGGTGTCGTAGCGCGACGTTGAGGCTTCTTATCCCACCTCCGACCGGAGTCGTCAACGGACCCTTGATGGCGATCTTGAACTCGCGGATCGTCTCGACCGTCTTCTCCGGTAGCCATTCGCCGAATCGTTCGAACGCCTTCTCGCCGGCAAAGACCTCGTACCAGGCGATCGCCCTGCCGTCGTCATAGGTTCGGGCCACCGCATGGTCGACCACGTGCTGGGTGGCTCGCCAGATATCGGGTCCGATTCCATCCCCCTCGATGTACGGGATAATGGGGTTCCGGGAGACAACGGGGCGGCCATCCTTGACGCGGACCGGCTGCCCTTCCGGCGGTGCCGGGAACTGGTTCTCAGACATGAAGACCTCCTGCGTTCCGTGCGCGATCAGGCCAGCATTAGACCCCGCAGTTGACAGGGTGTCAACGCGCCCGAAGGAGGCCCCGGGTCGTTAGTAGTGGACCAGGGTGCCCTCGCGCTTGGCACTGCGAATCGCGAAGCGCGCGAAGTACAGCCCCGAGGGCAGGAGGATCAGGGTCATCCAAGCCAACGTCACCACCTCGCCACCGAGTTGATCCCACGATTGCCCCTGCAACAGCGCCCCGCGGACGATCCTCAGGGAATGGGTGATGGGCAGAATCTCTGAGGCGAAACGAATCCGCTCAGGCAGTTGCTCGACGGGAAAGAAGACGGTTCCAAGAAACGTCGTCGCGCCGCTGAGGAGAAAGTTGATGGGATCACCGCGTTTGAAGTACAGGATGAAGGAAGCGGAAAGAATACCCAGGCCCGCCGACGAGAACAACGTCAGGAACGCACCCACGAAGAAGACCACAAGCCCGCTGGCATACAACTGGACGTCAAACACGAGGACGGCGAACGTCAGAAGGACGATCACGCGGATGGCCCCGAACGTGAAATCCCAGGCCGCCGACGAAAAGATAACCATCGAGGTTGGCGTCGGCGTCACCAGCATCGCCTCGAGGGTTCCGAGGAGCTGTTCGCTGCGCATCTTCGCGGAGAATGCATACAGGGCCGTCGAGAAGTAGAACTGAAATGCCAGCCCAACGACGAACCAGTCGAACGGGCGATACCCCTCCAGACCCTCACTCTCCGGATTGATCATGCCGGTCATATAGAAGAACGCCAGCAGCGTCAGGAACATCCCCCCGATCTGCAGGAGGAACGCGAGGCGATAGGACACCATCGAGATGAAATCGCGCTTGATGAACGCCCACAGTTTTCTAAGAAGACCCATCAGCTCGGCTCGCGATGGGATTCGAGGATTCTCGTAAATGCGGACTCGAGGTCCGGCTCGACCTGATCGCAGCGTCGAACCTTGCAGCCATCGTCGATCAGCGACCGAAGCATTCTGGAGAATCCGTCCGCCGCTTCGAGAGAAAGACGTAGCGACCGCCGCCCCTCCGTCCAACCATCGTCGAGGATCTTGAACGGGCCGGAGATCGTCGCCGGCCCGTCTTCGAGCTCGACAAGGACCTCCACGTCGTCGACCCCGAATCGACGGACGTCATCGACGGTGCCCTCGAGCCGAACCCTGCCATCGATCAACACGTAGATCCGATCGCACAATGCCTGGACTTCCGCAAGATCATGACTGGCGATCAGGATCGTCTTGCCATGCCGCACGCGCAGACGCTCGTCCACGAGCTCTCGAAGGGCAAGCGAGCTTGCCGGATCGAGGCTTCGGCTCGGCTCGTCCATCAGCAGGATCGGCGGGTCATGCAACATTGCCCGGGCGATCGACATCCGCTGCTTCATGCCCGACGAATAGTCGGCGAACCGGCGGTCCGAGGGGGCGACCAGGTCAAGATCTTCGAGTAACTGATCGATGCGTTGCTCGATCTTCCGATGGGGCACGTCATACAGCGTCGCGAAAAAACGGAGATTCTCTCGACCCGTGAGCCTCCAGTAGAACGAGCGCTCGTCCGGGTGGACCAGGCCGAGGAGCCGTTTTATCCGATTCTCTTTCTCGGTGGAGATGCCGCCGATCTCCGCGCTCCCCTTGTCCGGGAGAATCAGTCCCGAGAGGATTTTCAGGAGAGTCGTCTTGCCGGCGCCGTTGGGACCCAGCAACCCGACGATTTCTCCGTCGTTTACCGCCAGATCGACGCCCCGCAGCGCGTGGACCTCCTCGCCCCGACCGAAGGGGTCACGGAACAGTTGGCCCAGCGACCGCTTCCTGGCGAACGACTTTTCGAGTCCGCGGCTCATGATCGCTTGCGACAAGGTGGCTCCGATAGCGGTCCGATCGTTTACGCGTCGAGATTCTAGCAGGCTACCGTCCGTTCACGGCAGTCGTGATAGCGTCTACCCATGCGTGTCTTAATTGCGGGTTGCGGCTGGCTTGGATGTGCGATCGGCGCAGCACTGGCCCGTGCGGGGCACCGTGTCGTCGGTGCGCGACGGGATCTTGCGGCCGGCGAGACGATGGAGTCCATGGGGATCCAGCCCTGGCCCGTCGACCTGATGCGACTGGAGACCCTCGGAAAGCCGTTCGATGCCATCGTTGCGTGTCAATCGGCCGACCAGCGAACTCCCAGGGCCTACCGTCAGGCTTACGTGGAGCTGAACGAGCATCTGCTCCGCCTCGCCGATGCAGAGGGTGTGTCTCGATTTATCTATACCGGTTCGACGGGTGTCCTGTCCTACGACGATGGTCGCGACGTCGATGAGACGACTTCACCTCGCAGCGTCGATGAACGGGGCGCCCTACTCGTCGAGGCCGAGTCGATGGTGTTGGCGGCGGGGAGAGGCAAACTCCAGACGTCGTTGGTCCGTCTCTCGGGTCTCTATGGGCCGGGGCGCCACGGCACGGTGCAACGTGTTCGCGACGGGCGCCTTGCCCTGGGTCCCGGCGATGAACGGACGATGAACTGGTGTCATCGAGATGATGCGGTCCGGATGGTCATTCAGATGCTCGATCGAGGTCGCGGCGGCGCGATCTATCACGCCAGCGATGCCCACCCGACATCACGCCGAGACGTCGTGAACTGGATCGCCCATCGTCTGGGCATCGAACCCCGTCGCAACGATGAAGACCCCGGGGAGGGTCGCGCATCGCATCGACGGGTGCTGGCGGATCGTTCACGCGAGGAACTTGGAGTCGAGCTGGTCCACGCCGATTTTCGGCATGGGCTGGACGCCGGCTGGGAAGAGATTCGCTCCAACGTGGATCGTTAATTGCGGCTGGCCTCGACAGAACAGGGCTCGCGCGTCCGGTTCTGAAGGCGACTCCGAGTACGGATGGGGCGACGCTCCTGCGGAGGCGTCCCGGGAAGTCTGTCGCGAGCCGTCAGGCGCAGCTCAGGTAGCGGGCAACTCTACTCTCTGCTCGAAGAGTCGCACCGCCAGCACATCAACCCAACTCCAGATTCG
>JAOTYK010000034.1 GCA_029861955.1 Acidobacteriota bacterium | reverse complement strand
CGATGAAGGCGACCTGCTTCCAGTTCAACAGCTGTCGCTCTGCGGCCTCGGCGTCTCGTTCCAATCGGCCACATTCCACGGCATGCCGCTCCAGCGGCTCGACAGCCGGTGGCTTCCGTCGATGACGCAGGTCCCGGAGCAACCGGTGGTTGATGAGATCGGGATAACGACGGATCGGTGACGTGAAATGGCAGTAGGTCTCGGTGGCCAGACCGAAGTGGATCGCGGGATCGATGCTGTAGCGCGCCTGCTTCATCGTACGCAGAGTCATCTGGGCGATCACCGGCAGCTCCGGTCGTCCCTGGAAGAGGTCCATGACGTCCCGTAGTTCCCGTGGAGTGGGCTCCGGCGGCAGATGGACATCCTTCAAGCCGAACGACTGCACCGTCTCCCTCAATCGAGCCACACGGTCCTCCTCCGGTGCCTCGTGGATCCGGAATAACGCGTGACGTCCGTGACGAATGAAGTGATCGGCCACCGCCTCGTTGGCGGCGATCATGAACTCCTCGATCATTCGGTGAGCGCTGTTGCGCGGTTCGATGGTCATGCCGGTGACGGCACCGTCCACGTCCAGCAGCACGATCGGCTCCGGCAAATCGAAGTCCAGACTGCCCCGCCGCTGGCGCTGTAGCTCCAGTCGCTCGCGCAATGCGTCAGCCGCCTTCAGCATCGGGACGACCTTCTTCGGCACCCCGGCATCCTTCTTCGACCCCCCGGCCAGGACCTGAGAGACCTGACGGTAGGTCAGACGACCCGCCGAGCGGATAACCCCGTCGGCGAACTTCACCCGCTTGCGCTTTCCCCTTGAATCGAAGTCGATGATGACGCTCTGGACCAGTCGCTCCACGTTCGGGCGCAGCGAGCAGAGGTCGTTGGAGATCGTCTCCGGCAACATCGGCACGACCTTGCCCGGGAAGTAGACACTGGTTCCGCGGTGTTGCGCCTCGAGATCGATGTCGTCGTCGGGCTGCACGAAGTGTGCGACATCGGCAATATGAACGTAGAGCCGGAAGCCGCCGCCGCGGAGCGGCTCAACGGCGATGGCATCATCGAAGTCCTTCGCCGTCTCGCCATCGATGGTAACCGGTGCCGGATCGTCGAACCGAACGCGATCCTCCCGATCCCGGGGGCGGATCCGACGTGGCAGGTTCTCCTGCTGACGTCGCACGGTCGCCGGAAATCGATCGACGTAGCGATAGCGGGCCATGACGACCCTCAGATCGACCCCGGGCGCCTCCGGCGGGCCCAGCACCTCCGCGATCTGGGCCTTTCCACGGCGACCGGCTTCCGGCGGACGGAACAAGACCAGGTCGCCGGAGCGAGGCGCGCGACCCTTGGCATGGGTCGCCGAGTACCGGTAGCTGCGTAGGGGTTTGTCCGTGGTGCGGACCCGCAGGTCCTTTCCCACTCGACGAATGACCCCGACCTCGGTGGGACGAGGGCCATGGGGTTTGTGGTCGGCCAATGAGTCTCCTGGCGTCCGTCTTGACAGTCTCGACGGCCCGTTGCTAGTTTACTGGGCCTCTTGCCGAAGTGGCGGAATTGGTAGACGCGCTAGACTCAGAATCTAGTCCTCGCAAGGGGGTGGGAGTTCAAATCTCCCCTTCGGCACCATGCGCACGTCGACATCACGTCAAAGTCAGGCGTCATCCTCGACCAACTCGACATCACGGGTCACCGTGAACGCGCCCTCGGAGATCGCCTCGACGTTGCCATCGTCCCAACGAACCAGGTACGAATAGACCGGCTTCGCTTTCGGGTGGGTGAACTGGCTGGCCACGTCCTGGATCTCTCCCACGCGGTCGCTGCCACGATGCCGTAGTCGCTGACCGACGACCAGCGGATCGCCGCCCTCGTTGTCTCGCGATCCTCTCTTGCGCGATCCCATGCGTTCCTCCCGCCCAACGGGCCTTCGAACCGAGATTAGCAGACCCGACAATCTCTCGGGTGGAGAATTCGGGGTTCTCTCGATCCTCGTGGATAACGTCGATTTTCGAGCAGCAACCCCCAACCGATCACAGGATCGTCCGTTGACCGGCCCTTTTTTGTCCGTACCCCCTTAGGTGAGTAGAGAAGGAAAGGCCCCAACATGGACTTCGAACCCAAGACGATTGCGGAACAGATCAACTGCCTCGCGAAGATGACCGGCGCGACGGCTCCCTTCGTGAATCAGGTTCGACAGCTCTTCTCGTCCAAGGGCATCTCACTGGACGCCGATGCGACACCGTACATCAAGGCCCTCGACGAGGCGTTCACCCGGGAAGAGAGCATCCGCGCCAACACCCAGGATGCCAAGGCCAAGGTGCAGGCGATCCGCAGCAAATTCGATGCGCTGGGCGAGACCTACTCGCGGCAACTGAAACAACTACGACAGGCTCAGAGCGAGCTTCGAAACCAGAAGACACGCGGCAAGAGCCAGGTGGTGATCCCCGGAACTCATCGAACGTACGTGACTCGGCAGCAGCGCGAATCGCTACCGATGGTCCCGGGCCCAGAGGACCTCCAGTAGCTCTAGAGCGTGCCTAGCGCTCGCTCCACTCGGTCCATACCCTCGTGAATCCTCTCGAGGCTATCGGCGTACGAGCACCGCAAGTGGGCCGGCGACCCGAACGCATCGCCGGGAACGACCGCGACCTCCGCATCCTTCAGTAGAAACTCCGCCATGGCGGCACCACTATCGATGGCGCCCGTAAACCGCGCAGAGACGTTGGGGAAGGCATAGAACGCGCCGTCGGGACGCACGCACTCGACGCCCTCGATCGCGCGAAGCCTCGTGACGATTGCGTCCCGTCGTTCCTGGAATGCAGCCACCCGCCGATCGAGCCAGCCTCGATCGCCACGCATGGCACGGACGCTGGCCCATTGCGAGATGGATGTCGCATTGCTGGTGCTGTGACTCTGGGCCCGGGTCATGCCCTTGGCGACGTCCTCCGGCGCAAGCGCGTAACCGACTCGCCAACCGGTCATTGAAAACGTCTTGCTCATGCCATCGATGAGAACCGTCTGGTCTCGCATACGCGGTTCGGCGGCGACGATGCTGACGAACGGTCGACCGTCATACACCAGCTTCGAGTAGATCTCATCGGCGACGACCCAGATCTTCCGTTCGAGACAGAAATCCGCGATCGCCTTCAGCGCGGCGCGATCGAATCCGGCACCGGTCGGATTCGACGGGTAGTTGAGAATCAGAACCTTCGTGCGATCGCTACACCTGGCCGCGAGATCCTCGACGCTTAACGCGAATCCCCTGGCCTCATCGCACGGGACGGTCACCACCTTGCCGCCGAACAGACGGATCTGTTCGGGGTACGAAACCCAGAACGGAGAGGGAAGCAGCACTTCATCCCCCTCGTCGACCAGGGTCATCAACGCGAAGTAGAGACTGGCCTTGGCACCCGGCGAAACCAGGACTTGCCCGGGCGAGTAACGCAGACCATGGGTCGACTCGACATCGTCGCAGATCGCTTCTCGGAGCTCGGCGATTCCGGGCGTCGCCGTATAGCGTGTCTGCCCGGCATCCAGGGCTTCATGACCGGCCTTCAACACATGATCCGGTGTGGGGAAATCCGGCTGGCCGGCGCTGAAGTCCAGCACGTCGCGACCGTCCGCCCGCATCTGAGCGGCCAGCGCAGAGATGCGAAGGGTCGCCGACATGCCGATCCCGCGTACCCGTGATGAGATCAATGGATCCTCCCTGCCCCGACCAAGGAACACGTCGAGGGGCTGCTACCATGAGGTTGATTCTATCTTGTTTCGGAGGTTCCGATGAGTCTGCGACGTCTCCCAATCTTGACCGCGATTGTCCTCACTGCCCTGGTTCTCGTCTCCTGCACGGCACCTGCAAGCCACGATGCCGAGGCCGAGGCGCAGGCGTTTCTCGACCTCTACGCCTCGCTGTTTCAGGGCGTCTACTACGCCGCTGCCGAGGCTCAGTGGAAGGCCAGCACCGACGTCAACGCGTTCCACGACGGCCAGCGTGCCGGTGCCGGCAAGGCGTACGCCAGCGTCCAGGGCAATAGCGACGCGATCCGCCAGGCCCAGAAACTTCTCGAGCGCCGCGATCAACTGAAACCGATTACTATACGGTCGCTGGAGGCGTTGCTTCTCTCCGCCGCCGAGGCGCCGGGGACACTGCCCGACGTCGTCGCTCGTCGGGTCGAGGCCGAAGGGCGACAGTCCAGCACCCTCGACGGCTTCACGTTCTGCCTCGAGTTCGACGGCCAGGACTGCAAGACGCCCACGACGGCCAACCAGATCGACAGCACGCTGACAAGCTCGCGGGATCCCGAGGAGCGGCTGCACGTCTGGGAGACCAGCAAACAGACCGGCTCCGCGTTGCGCGATGGACTGATCGAACTTCGAGATCTTCGCAATCAGGTGGCCCGCGAGATGGGCTTCGATTCTTTCTACCATCTGCAGGTCGCCGACTACGGGATGACCGTCGACGAGATGCAGGCGATGCTCCAGCAGTGGGTCGATGAGACCCGCCCGCTCTACGAACAGCTGCACTGCTGGGCCAAGTATCGCCTTGCCGATCGCTACGACTCGCCCGTTCCTTCCATGCTTCCCGCGCACTGGATCGACAACCGCTGGTCCCAGAGCTGGGGCGGGCTGGTAAACAGCGTCGATCTGGATCCCCTCTTCGAGGACAAGACTCCGGAGTGGATCGTGGAACAGGCCGAGCGGTTCTACACCTCGATGGAGTTCCCCGAACTCCCCGAGATCTTCTGGGAGCGATCGGATCTCTACCCGGTACCGATCAGCGAGCGCCACAAGAACACGCATGCATCGGCCTGGCATCTGGATCTGGAGAACGATGTCCGCTCACTGATGTCGGTCGAGGCCAACGCTCGCTGGTTCAGCACGACCCATCACGAGCTGGGCCACATCTACTACTACATCGCCTACACGCGTCCCGAAGTTCCGTTGTTGCTTCGAGGCGGTGCCAACCGAGGTTTCCACGAAGGCATCGGCGAGTTGATCAGCCTTGCGTCGATGCAGGCACCCTACCTCAAGGAGGTGGGTCTTCTAGGTGCCGACGACGAGATCGATCAACAACAGTGGCTTCTTAATGAAGCGCTCAGTGAATCGATCATGTTTCTTCCGTGGGCCGCCGGCGTCATGTCGTTCTGGGAGAAGGAGCTCTACGCCGACGAGTTGCCGGCGGATCAGTTCAACAAGCGTTGGTGGGACTACGTGGCACGCTTCCAGGGTGTGACGCCGCCGAACGATCGTCCCGCCGATGGCTGCGACGCGTGCACGAAAACACACATCAACGACGACCCGGCTCAGTACTACGACTACGCGGTCGCGGCGGTTCTCAAGTACCAACTCCACGATCACATCAGCAAGGAGATTCTCGGCGTTTCGCCCCAGTCGGCCAACTACTTCGGCAATCCGAAAGTCGGAGAGTTCCTTCGTTCGATCCTGCAGGAAGGGAAGACGCGCGATTGGCGGGAGCTCTTACGCGAGACCACCGGTGAGGACCTCAGTGCCCGGGCGATGCTTGCCTATTTCGAACCGCTGCAGGCGTTCCTGGAAGAGGCCAACGCGGGACGGGACTGCTCCTGGGAGTAGGAGCCGTCAGCTCTTGACCGAAAGAAACTCCCGCAGCTGATTGCGCTGGAGGTGGATTCCCTGGACTTTCAGTGGTTTGAGGGCCGCCTCGACGGTTCGCGTGGGGTGGGTGAACCGCTCTCGACGGGTGCCCTCGCACGCCTCGCGGATGAGCCGATCTTCCGCGGTGATCCGATAACGTGGCAGCGCCTCCGGAGCCGGTTCGTTCCGACCGGAGTTTCTGGCGAACAGGAGGAGCCAGCCGTTCTTCGCCAGGATCCGTGCGAACTCGTTCCCCACTTCCTGCAGTCGACCCGCTTCGATGAAGTCGAACATCTCCCAGGCGAGGATCAGGTCGTAGGCATCGTCGTCGTGGTCGAGTTTGTAGGGCGGGGTTTCGACGGGGTCGTCGTCGTCGGCTTCGGGAGTCGGCTCGGGGAAGCTGACTTCGTCCACGGTCACGTGTGCGCCACGGTTGGCCAACGCAACCGCCGTCGCGCCGCACTGGGAACCGAAGTCGAGAATTCTCGGACGGTCATCGCGAAGAATCTTGCCGAGCGCCTTGACGAGACTAGGGCAAGCGGTACCGGGCTGCACCGTGACTCCAGGATCCGGCAGAGGTGTCCCTCCAACCGGTTCCTGTCGCCAACGGAATGCCATCACACCTTGCCTGCACCGACCGCTGCGGGCATGTCACGTGGCGGCTGCGGAGACGCGTGCTTGGCAGCCGGCGTCGCCGTCGATTTCCGTTCCATGTCGATACCGCCCTTGAAGCGAGCTCCATCAGCGATGGCCACACGCGGGGCACGGATATCGCCCTGAACCGATCCCGAGGGCGCGATCTCGACCTTGTCGTCGGCCGTGATGTTGCCCACGACCTGCCCCAGAACGAGCACGGTCTTGGCGTGGACCTCGGCGCTGAGCCGACCGTTGGCACCGACGGTCAACGAGTGATCCTTTACGAGAATCTTGCCGTCGACCATGCCGTCAATCGTCAGGTCTTCGTTTCCGGTCAGCTCGCCCTTGATCTGGACCGACTGCCCGATGTTTACCAGCTTATCCATCTTTGTCTCCCGTTTCGATGCCGGCGCCACATTCTCCTGGGCGGCCGGGATAGGATTGCTTTCGGCCCCCGATTCGGGCTCCGACCGGTTTCGCATCCATGCCATATTCTGGACCTCCTTCGACCCGGACGGATTTTCGCCGCCCTCCGCATCCTATATCTATTCACGAAGCGCGAGGATGCAAGCCCACGCCAGTCTGCGGTACCCGTGCCTGTCGATTATACTCAAGAATCGTGAGGGATCGAACGTCCAGAACCAACGCGCACGTCTTGTGGGTTTTGCCGCTGCTGGCCCTATCGGCCCTCTTCTTGCCGTCGGCCCCGAACCACGCAAAGAAGGGAAAACCCAAACCCCAGAAAGAGTTACGGGAATGGATCGACGGGCCGATCCGCTACATCAGCCAGGGCGATGAGACGAAGCGCTTCAAGAGTTTGAATACCGACGCGGAGCGGGTGCTCTTCATCGAGCGGTTCTGGCGTCGTCGGGACCCTTCGCAGGAGACCCTGACCAACGAGTACCGGCAGATTTTCTGGGATCGTGTCGCCCACACCAACGCCGCCTTCCTCGACAGCACTCGGCCGGGCTGGCTGACCGATCGGGGCAAGATCTACATCCTTTACGGGGCGCCAAACGACATCGACGACTACGAGGGTCTCGACACCCGGTCGACGGCGACGTCCGGAAAGGGTCTCATCCGCTGGATCTATGACGGCCGAGCAGGTCGTTCCGATCTCAACCCGACGGTCGTGGTCCCGTTCGTCCCGGATACCAGCGGGGAGTACCGCGTCTCATACGACCCTAAACTGTCGAGCGTGTTCATCGATACGCTTGCGATCGAGGAACGGCGTGACGAGGACCTGGATCGCTATATGGCATTCCTCGCCCCCCCGACACGGTCCACGTTATCCGTCATGTTGGATCTCGGGCGAATGCAAGAGGTCCCCCCGCAGGACCAGGTGATCCTCGAGCAGATCGAGACGATCGAATCCTACGCGGCCTACCCACTCGACATCGCGGTGCATCGCTTCACCCATCCCGACCAACCGATCACCGTCGCGATGGTCACCGTCGACGTCACTGACACCGGCGAGTCGACCCAACCCTCGATCATCGCGCGGTTCACGTCCCGTGACGCCACGGAGCGGCCGCGCATCCTCGGCGAGGGATCGTTCAAGTACGTCACCCACGAAGAACGACGCTACGCGCAGGCCCGCGTCCTTCTACCGCCCGGCGAGTACACGCTGACCGTGATGGTGGCCGACCCCGGTAACATCCGCACCGGTCTCGAGCGTCGCTCGGTCCGCATCAACGCACCTAGCGAACGGATGGACTTCTCCGACCTCGTCTGGTCCGAGACACTCGACCCGCTGCCCTACGCGGTGATGGCCTCCTACGACGAGCCGTTCATCATCGGCACTTTCCGAGTGCTCCCGCGAGTCAAGAAACGCTTCGTGCCGGGCGACTCGCTTCGTTTGTTCTACGAGGTCTACGGGGCGTCGATGCCACTGCGGATCACCTATACGCTGCAGGGCAAGGATCTGGACGGCAGCTGGGTCGACCTCGGTGCCCCGGCCGTCGACGAGCAGTCGTCCAACCTGCAGGGCTGGGAGATCCCAACCAACGAACACTGGCCCCTTGGCGACTATCGGGTCCTGGTCGAGATCCTCGACGCCGACGAGCGACTGATCTCGCGACTCCACGGATTCGAGCTGAGCGCGACGCACGAACCCGAAGCGACCGAGCCCGAACTCTCCATCCGCGAGGATGCCCGCGGACGATGAGACTCCGTAGCCTTCCGATGATCGTCGGGCTCGCCCTGACCTGCCTGGCTCAGACTGTGGAGCCGACCCTGGCAGACGAGGCGTCGGAATTCCGCGTCGGCGGACGACTGGCGGCGACCGACATCGACGGCATCGACTGGATCGGCGATCTTTTCGTCCAGACCGCTATCTCTCTGAGCCCACGGCAAGGTCTGTTTGCCCATGTTGACGGTCGGACGGTCATCAGTGGTCGCGCGTCGGATCTGACGTTCGAGGTCCGTGACGTCCTCTACCGACTGGAAGGCGGTTGGCGAGGACGACCGCGGAATGGCGACATCGCGCTGACGGCCTCGATGACACAGCGTGGTCAGGCTAGTGTCGATCGCGTGGGACACGCGTGGCTACGAACCTTCGACATCGGTGCGGAACGGCGCGAGGGCGGCGCGTTCCAGTGGCGGCTGACAGCCGGAGCGGTGATCGACGAGCGGCTGCTCGACAACGACGTCGTCGTCGAGGCGGACGCCGTCTACTGGTTGGGTCGCGACAGCCTCGACAGCCGATTTGGGTTCGAAGTCAAGGGACACTCCCTGATCGGTGGCACGACCACCGGGCGCGAATGGCAGATGGGTGCCCGCTATCACCTTCCCTTGGGTTCATCGGAGCGACGTCAGGGAGTTGCATTGACCGCCGCGTGGCTGGCCGGTGACAGCCCGTTGGGTCTGGGAGACGATGGTGTCATCGCGGGAATCGAGTTCCTGGGAACCGAGAGACTGAGCCGGGTCTCGCCTCCGGAGATCGCCGGGACCGTTGCGGCGGGACTCGGGGCGGACGACCGAGCGGCGGCCCAGCTGAAACTGCAGGTCCTCTCGCCGGAACTCTTTCGACGCTTCAGAGGGGTCATCGAGGTCGACGCCCGTACCCTGACCGCCGAGGACACGGTCGATCTCTACTACCTCTACCATCTCGGGATCGAGCGGTCCGACGGTCGATCCGTCTACGGCGGGTACTTCTACCATCGCTCGAACCACCAGGTGGATAACCCACAGGGACTGACCGGCGAGGTCACCAGCATCAACGTCGCCGAGGCCGGCTGGGAGACCGACGGTTGGCGTCATGGCGGCGCTCCCTGGGCGACGCGCCCAGCGGCCGGCATCGAGGCACGACTGCGGATCGGTTGGCTGATCAACAGTTCCTTCGGCGAGGACGAGGACTGGCATGCCCGGGGCGGGGTTCGTTGGCGAGTCGATCTACCGACCGCTCCCTACGTCCACGTGGAGTTGGAGGCGGGTGACGTGCAGCGACGACTCTACGCCGTCGGCTTCAACCCGACGCCCCGCTGGGAAATTCAGATCGAGTTTCACGAGGATGATCAGTGGTTCGCGTCGGACGACTCGGCCTGGTGGATTACCCAACGCCTCCGACTGGGCTATCGATCGTCTCGACGGGCCAGATAGGCCTTCATCACCCGTCGCAGATCCGGCTCCCCCGTCGTGGGGGGCTCGTCGCGTTGCTGAAGCGGTCGCTCGAGTATCGCCGCGCAAGGAACGGCGTCGGGGTCCATGCTCTCGGACGCGTGCCGTCGACGTCGGACCCGCGCGAGCGATCGACCCGGCAAACGATGAGCCAGTCGCGTTCCGAGTTGTGGCAACAGACAGTCCAGCGTTCGGAGCCAGTCCGGGTCATCACCGATGTAGTCCACGATCAGCGTGCCATCGCGCTGGAGTCGGATCACCGAGACCTTGCGGGCCAGTTCGGGACCTGCGGCCAGACGCCACGCCGCCTCGAGCTCCAGTTCCCTTGCGCGGCTGGCAGACAGTCCCAGTCCGTCGGGCCGGATCGTACCGACCGGCTCGAAACCACGACGACGTCGACGGATAGCCATGGGCGTATTGTAGCCGCTCTAAAAAAGGGCGCCGGGCCGAGGTGTCACGGAGCGACTCGGGGGAGAAACGCTCCAACTGCGGCGGGAGGAGGAGGGGGAAACCACCTCAGCCACACCTCGGCCCGGCTAACTGACGAACCCGTCCGAGGGGTCGGTTCGGACGGGCCCGCCCCGGGCAATGCCCGGATCCAAGGGGTTCGCACCGGACACTTGCAAGGGCGCTGCCAGACCGAGAGACGCGATTTCCGGGGGACATTCGTTGGACGGGAACCCCCATCACGCAATCCGGGACGCGTCTCGTAACGTGGGATCACCGAACGGTAATTCGACGGGGTTGCCGGACGACCCGGAATGCTAGACTGTCGCCGAATCGTCGGTCATGTCGATGGCAGGAGGATGTCTTGGATCGCTGCAGATTCCGCACGAGTTTAGGCGGGGCGTTGTTTTGTCAGGACACGCCGTACATGGAAGGGTTCTGCAAGTTTCACTTCCAGGCGATGCAAAACGGAGAGATCAACGAGAACGGTATTCTCAACGAGCGGTTAGCCGATCAGGACCGTCGACGCGAGATCAACTATCACGGGATCCACCCGACCGCCGGCGATTACATCGGCGACGAGCGCCGATAGGCCCGCCACACCCGCACGGCCCGTCGATGCTCCTCGTAGTTTCGACTGAAGGTGTGACCGCCCTCGGGCGACGCGACAAAATACAACTCATCGCCCTCGGCGGGCTGGACCGCCGCCCAGAGGCTCTCCTCACCCGGGTTTGCGATCGGTCCCGTCGGTAGTCCGGGATAGACGTAGGTGTTCCAGGGCGAGTCGATCTCCAGATGCTTTCGCGTGAGTTTTCCCACCGGCTTTCCGAGTCGAGCCCAGGCGTAGAGAACCGTCGGATCGCATTGCAGAGGCATGCCCAGTTTCAGTCGGTTGTGAAAAACGCGGGCGATGCGTGGTCGCTCGGAGGAGACTCCGCTCTCCTTCTCGATCAAGGATGCCAGTATCACGGCTTCGTGGAGTTCCAGCCCGTGACCGGCGGCGGCGGCGATGTACTCCTCGTCGACGACTTCGACGAACCGACGAACCAGGGTCTCCGCGACGGTCTCCGCGCTCACGCCCGACGCAAAGTGGTAGGTGTCGGGAAAGAGATAGCCCTCGAGGTCCGTGGCGTCGATGTCCAACTCTCGGACGGCGGACGGGTCCGAGAAGACTCGGGTCAGGCTGGCCTCGTCGGCGATACCCGCGACAACGAGATCCTGGATGGCCTCGAAGATCGATCGCCCCTCGGGAATCGTCACGGCGTGGAGGAGAATATCTCCACGCTGAAGACGGGAGAGAACCGTCAACGGCGAACTCGGTTGGTCGAAACGATATTCGCCGGCGCGAATCTTCTCTCCCCCACCGCGAATCGAGAGCCAGGTGCGCAGCGGCCCGTCATCGGACAGGACACCGGCGTCGACCAGGCGTCCCAGCAGACGCCCCGCAGGTTCTCCCGACGGTAGCTCGACGACGACGTCCGGCCCCTGCCAGCCCGCATGGTCGCGATGGAGCTGCGCGTAGAACGTGGCCGTCAGAACGACCGCGACCAGCAGCAGCACGCCGCCTACGATGACCAAGATTCGTCGCATCGGGATTCCGTCTAAGATTCTGCGTCGAGCCAACTCTGCAAGATCAGCGTGGCCGCGACGGAATCGATTCGCTGCCGTCGCTTCTCGCGACGAGCTCCGGTGGTAATCATCTCACGTTCCGCCTGCACGGTTGTCATCCTCTCGTCCCAGAAGACGATTCGCTTGCCGGGGAGCCGACGCTGAACTCGCTCCACGAATTGCCGTACGGCATCCACGGCAGGCCCCGCCTCGCCGGAGAGCGTGAGCGGCAGGCCCACCACGAGGACGTCGACCGATTGCTCCTCGAAGTGATCGCCGATCACGTTGGCATCCTTGCGAGGCCCGACGCGTTCGACGACGGCGAACGGTTGGGCGGTCACGCCCAGGGGATCGGAAAGCGCCAGACCGATCCGTCGCTCACCGTAGTCCACACCCATGGCCCGCCGCGGGCTATCGTCCGGCAACACCATCCCCCGCGGCATCGGTCGCGTTGGCCGGGTCCACCGGATGATCCACCGGGACGGCATTCACGAACGCCAGCATCTCGGGGTCGGCGGGATAGCCCTGACCGAGCATGTGAAAACGATTCGACTGATTTCGAACGCCACCGCTCGGATTCAGGTAGACGCGACTCTCGCCGATCTGCTTCCCCTGATTGCCGGAATAGAAGATCCACGTCCCGTTAGCTTCCGATTGCTCCGCAGCGATCGAGCCACCGTACGAACCGATCAGGAAATCAACGCCCCCGACCTCGGCCGCGATCCGTCGGCCATCGCTCTGATGAACGGCGGCCAGAACGACCACCAGATCGACCCCGTCCTTGCGCAGCGCGGCGACCTCGGTCTTGAGTCGGTCGACCGGATGGTCCACACCGATCTCTCTACCGTCGGGGCCTTCCCGCTTGAAGATCGGGTTGAAACGCATGACGCCCGTGACGCCGACGCGGATCTTCCGCGCGCCGTCGGGCGACGTCGTCTCCACGATGGTTCGAGACGGGAGGACCGTGTCTCCGGTGTCG
Organism: Acidobacteriota bacterium; assembly: GCA_029861955.1. Lineage (NCBI taxonomy): Bacteria > Pseudomonadati > Acidobacteriota > Acidobacteriota bacterium. Next base: position 20,762 of record JAOTYK010000034.1, on the reverse strand, counting down.
GTGAAAACCAGATTGGCCGAAATGAAATCGAACGCGCCCTTCTCCTGTCGCGCACTGAAACGATCCCAGCCGTGCTTCACGTCCCGCTCACCGACGTTAACCACGTCGTAGCCCAGCAAGCTCATGCCCTCGACCAGAGCGGCCGTCTTCAGGTCCCCTTCGGGTGTCGGATTATCGGAGAAATTGCCGCTGTCCAGCAGCAACTGTGGGACCGCAGCAAACTCGCGATGCATGGTGCGGGTGAAGTGTGCGCGGCGGGCCAGCCCTCCGGCCGGGTTTCGCTTGCAACCGCAGGTGTCGATGTAGCCGATGACGTCTCCCGTGAACAGCAGCATGACATCGGGAAGGGACGACGGGGGCTCCTCGGCCGACGCCCCCGACAGGAACAGCGACATTCCCAATAAACCTACGATCAGGGCCTTCCGCATCCGTACACCTCGTGTCATCCTCATCTCCTGGGCCTTACTGATTATAGAAGGTACGCCATCATGGACAACCTGGCCGCCGCGGGGCTCATCCTCGCATCGGCATCCCCCCGCAGACGGACTCTCCTGGAGAGTGTCGGACTGCGGCCCACCGTCATGGCGGCGGATATCGATGAGACGGTGCCGAACACCGAGCCGCCGGTGGCGGCTCTGAGGCGTCTGGCAGAGGCCAAGGCCGATGCGGTCTACGTCCAGGCCGTGGCGGCCAACACGTCACATCGCGCGCTGCTGGCTGCAGACACCGGCGTGCTGGTCGATGGTCGACTCCTCGGCAAGCCGTCCGACGCCGCCGATGCCGCCCGAATGCTACGGGCGCTGCGTGGCAGGACCCACCACGTGGTCACGGCGGTCTGCCTGATCGCGATCGAGCGCAACGAGCGCCTGGTGACACACGAGTCGACCGCCCTGCGCTTCCGTCGGTATAGCGACAGCTTGATTGCCGGCTACGCCGCCAGCGACGAGCCGAAGGACAAGGCCGGGGCCTACGCGATTCAGGGTGTGGGCGCACTGCTGTGCGAAGCGATGTTCGGCTCGTGGTCCAACGTCGTGGGACTACCGGTCGAGCGACTGCCCGACTGGTTCCGGACGGTTGGGTTGGAGTTGGAGGCGTTCCTCGTCGATCTCTAGCTGTCGGCGATCAACTCCGCGTAGGCCGCGGCATCCAGCAAGCTCTCGACCTCGGTCACGTCCTTGATACGCATCTTGCAGTACCACCCACCGTCGTGGGGTTCGCTGTTGACCTTGTCCGGCGCGTCCTCAAGTGCTTCGTTGACCGCGACCACCGTGCCGCTCAGCGGAGCGAAGATCTCCGAGACGGCCTTGACCGACTCGATGGTCCCCAGCACATCCTCGGCGCTGACCTCCATGTCGATCTCCGGCACCTCGACGTAGACGATATCTCCCAGCTGATCCTGGGCGAAATCGGTGATACCGATGGTCGCCACATCCCCTTCAACAAGAATCCACTCGTGTTCTTTCGAGTACTTGCGATCGTCTGGATACATGAACCTCTCCCGTCTGCGTGTCAGTACTAGCGCTCTCTCTTGTAAAACGGCGTCTCGACGATCGTCGCCGATTCCACTCTCTTTCGCACACCGATCTTGACGTCGTGGCCCGTCGACAGACCGTCGTCGGTCACGTGTGCCAGCGCGATGTTGCTCCCCAGCGCCGGTGCAGGCGATCCACTGGTGACGATGCCGATGGTTCGCTCGCCCGCGGCATCCAGCACCGGATAGCCCTGCCGTGCAATGGCGCGACCGCTCATCTCCAGCCCGACCAGACGTCGTTCTAGCGGTTGCCCGGCATCGAGCCGCCGCTTCTCATCGGCCAACCGACGGCTGCCGAGGAACTCCCCCTTCGCCGGCTTGACGATCCAGCCGAGATTGGCCTGGTACGGCGTCGTCGTGTCATCGATCTCGTGACCATAGAGGGCCATCGCCGCCTCAAGGCGGAGTGTGTCGCGAGCGCCGAGACCCGCCGGCTGGATCCCGTGCTCGTGGCCCGCCGCAAGACAACCATCCCAGATCGACGTCGCCAGCGCGGCGGGCGCGTAGATCTCGAACCCGTCTTCGCCGGTGTAGCCGGTGCGAGAGATGATGCACGAGGCGTCCTGGATGTCATGGTTCAGGAATCGGTAGTAGCGAAGGGCCGCCAGCTCGATACCGCAGGCCGCCTCGCAGACTTGCTGCGACGCGGGGCCCTGGACTGCGATCTGGCACCAGTCCGCAGACTCGTCGATGACCTCACAGTCGAAGTCGGAGAGATACGCGCGCAGATGCGCAACGTCCTTCTGCGTGTTGGCGGCGTTGAGGACCAGCAGATACTCCGTCGCCGCAAGCCGGTAGATCAGGAGATCGTCAACGAACGTCCCGTCCTCGGTCATCAAGCCGGTGTAGTGGGCTCGCCCGTCCCTGAGGCGCGCGACGTCGTTGCAGGTGACCCACTGGAGGAACTCCAGGGCCTGGGGGCCGCGAACCCGCGCCTCGCCCATGTGCGAGACATCGAACATCCCCACCGCGTTACGGACCGCCCGATGCTCGTCGATCAGACCGCTGTACTGGACCGGGAGGTGCCACCCGGAGAAGTCGACCATGCGCCCCCCTGCGGCCACATGGGCATCGAACAATGGTGTCTTGCGAACGTCGGTAGGCAATTCATTTCTCCCTGATCGGGCGCGAGATGTTAACACAGCATCAACAAGGAAAAAGGGCTGCCACGGTCTCCACGATGGCCTCATCCGTCGGCCCCGTCGGGACGGCGGCAACGTCTCGGCCCACCGCCCGCAGCGTGGCGGCGGTCGCCTCGCCGATCGCGACGATCTTCGTGTGCGATGCGATCCTCTCGCCCTCGTCGATCCCGGCATCGGCCGCGAGGATCGCCAGGGCCGAAGCCGAGGACGCGACGATCCAGAGATCCACGTCGCCGTCCCGGAGACACCGGGCCGCCGTCACACACCCGGCGGTCGGGTTGACGGCGTAGACGATTCGCTCGATACAGGTTCGCCCTGCGGCATCGAGCTCCTTCCTGAGTGAATCGGTCGCCCGTGCACCGCGAAACCAGACGACCGACGGACCGCTCGCGTCGGCAGCCAGAACCTGACGGGCCAGCTGAGACCCACCCGTCGGGTCGGCCACCACACGGGGCTCGACGCCCAGCAGACCCCGAACGGCATTGCCGGTTGCCGGGCCGACCGCCGCCACGTCGGGTGCCGACGATCGCTGCAGCACCGACCGCAGAGCCCCACTGCGAGCCACGGACTGGACGGCGGCGACGCTGGTAAACGCCCACCAGCCGCCGGACATCAACTCCGGGTCGTCCATGCGGCGCCAGTCGGTCAGATCCACGAACTCGGTGGTCAGGATGGCGATTCGTTCGACCCGAAATCCTCGCTGCTCGAGTTGTTGCTGGAGACGCTCGCCACGACCCTCCAACCGCGTCAGGAGGATCCTGGGGCGGTCAGCCATGATCCCGAAGGTCGGCCAACTGAGCGGCTCGCGCAGCCTCCAGGATCGACTCGACACCGCGGGATCGCAGTCGGTCCGCGACGGCTACGGCCAGGGCCCGTGGCGGATCGTCCACCGTGGTGCACGACATCGACGCCTCTTCATGAACCACCTGACGCCCGTCCAGACTACCGGCCCGCGCCATCAGGTGAAGCCGCTCTTCGGCGATCCAGGCGTGGACGGCCAGAGGCGCCATGCAACCCCCATCCAGACTTTCGAGACAGGCCCGTTCACAACGGACGGCCATGCGGGTCTCCCGACAGTCCAGCTTGGAAACCCGCTCCAGCGTTGTCGCATCGTCCGCGCGGATCTCGAGGGCCAGAGCCCCCTGTCCTGCGGCCGGCACCATCGTCTCGGGGTCCAGCACGTGAGACCCGGGGAGCGCCAACCCCAGCCTCTCGACACCTGCCCGCGCCAGCACGATGCCGTCGAGGCGTCCCTCCGTCACCGACCTAAGGCGCGTGTCCACGTTGCCGCGCAGGGGCTCGACCTGAAGGTCCGGGCGACGGTGGAGAAGTTGGAATCGACGACGGGGGCTTCCCGTTCCGATTCGACTCCCCTCGGGCAGGGCGGTGAGATCCGGCGAGCCGCCTGCGATCAGCAGATCTTCCGCAGGATGCCGCCCGGGGAACGCGGCCAGCAACAGCCCATCGGGCGTCCGTGACGGCAGGTCCTTCAGGCTATGAACCGCGACGTTGATGGCTCCGTCGAGCAACGCCTGCTGGATCGTCCGCACGAACACACCCCGATCCAACGGATCCAGCGGTCCGCTCGAAACATCCCCGTGGGTCTCGATGACCGACTCCTGGAGATCGATCCCGGGATGCCGGGCCTCCAACGCCTGACAGGCCCATCGCACCTGCCATCGAGCCAGTGCACTCCCTCGGCCACCTACGGTGAGGGGGTTCAACGCTCCTTCCCCCCGCGAAAGACCTGTCGCGGCCCATCCTCCGAGTTCGACTCCTCGTCGCCGCCGCTGGCGGCATCGCGAAGCTGACGGATCGGACCATGAATCAATTTCTGACTGACCCGCCCCACCAGACGACGCACCGCCTGCTCCAGTTCCGAATCGATAGGCGCATGCTGTTTGAGGAAACGCGCGATCTCATGGTCGACGGTCGTCGCTACATCCTTACGTAGGCGAACGATCTGCGGCGTGACGCTCAGGGATCGTCGCCAGCGAACGAACGAGTCGACCTCTTGCTCGACGATCTCTCCCGCCTCCCGTGCGGCCGTCTGACGTTCGCCGAGATTGGAATCGACGATGCCCTGCAGGGCGTCGACGTCATAGAGGTAGACCGGTTCCAGCCGGCGGATCTCAGGATCGATATCCCTCGGGACCGCGAGGTCGATGAGAAACAGCGGTCGCGCGCGACGACGACGAAGGACGGGGGACAACTCCTCCCGTGTGATCACCTGCTCCGCCGCCCCGGTGCAACTGACGACCATGTCGACTTCCTCGACACGCTCCATGATCCTTCCCCAGTGTGTCGGCTCGGCCCCCAGCTCGGCGCTGGTCGTGACGGCCCGCGAGTAGCTTCGACTTGCGATGAACAGAGAGCCGATGCCCTGGCCCTGCAAATGCCTGGCGAGGAGGCAGGCGATCTCTCCGGTCCCCAACACCAGCACTCGATGCCCCTCGATGCCGCCGAACACTTTGCGGGCCAGCGAGACCGCCGCCGTCGCCATCGACACCGGGTTCCGCGCGATGGCCGTCTCGGTCCGGACTCTCTTGGCCGTCGAGAATCCGTGCTGGAGCAATCGATCGAGGATCGCGCCCGTCGCCCGTTGCTCGCGGGCGGCGTCATAGGCCCGCTTGATCTGGCCGGTGATCTGGGGCTCGCCCAGGATCATGGAGTCCAACCCACTGGCGACACGAAACAAATGTCGGATGGCGGACTCGCCGGTCAGCTCGTAGGTGTGCTCCTCGAGTTGTCGCTCGTTGACCGCGTGTTGGCCGGCGACGAACGCCCGGAGGCCGGGTCGCATCGCATCCAGCGATTGATCGGTACGGATCAGAATCTCCGTCCGGTTGCAGGTCGAGAAGATCAGCCCCTCCTCGACCCCATCCACCTCGGTGAGACGGACGAGGCCACCCGGCAGGTCGGCACGGGAGATCGCGAGGCGCTCACGGATCTCGAGCGGGGCGGATCGATGACTGGCTCCCAGCAGGATCAGCATCTCAGGGCACCATCCCGACGACCGTGAGAATACCGAGCGCGAAACCGGCAATCGTCATGTACGCCGACCGCCGACCCCGAATCCCCAGCCACCCGCGGGCGGCGATGACAGCGGCGAAGATGAGCCACGTCAGGAGAGCGAAGGCCTGTTTGGGATTGGCCGTGAGACCCTCGGACGTCACCCCGCCATGCACGATGAATCCGCTGGCGATCCCTGCGGTCAACAGCACGAACCCGACCACCAGCCCGACCTGGCCCACCCGATCGGCCTCACGCAAGGCCGGTAGACGATCGACCCAGTTCATTCCCTGTCGGGACTTCAGCGCACGGTCCTGCGCCAGGAAGAGCAGACTCATGACGAACGCGAGGCAGAGAACCCCGAGAGCCAACGCCGACAACGAAATATGAACGAGAAGCCAACGACCCGAGTCCGGATCGGCGCTCGATAGGGTCGTGCCGGCCCGCAGCGCTCCCACCGCCGCCATGGCGGCCACCGGAGGCAACACCCAGCCGGCCACGTCGGCCTTGCGGCGAAACCAGACGTAGAGATGGAGACAAGAAACGACCCAGCCGCCGACCAGGAAGAACCCCGCGAGATTGCCGACGCTCTGCGGTGAATCTCCGAGGACGGTTCCGATCAACGCCATCAGATGGGCGATCCAGACGAGGATCGCCGTGCCGGATGCCAGCACCCGAGCCGAGTGACTCCCGCCGAGGGTCGTGGCGATGACCAGGAACCATGTAGCGATATGCCCCACGATTGCGGTCGCCAGCGCGATGTCTACCATAGGGCGTCAGGCTATCATCAGGGCTCAGGTGCCTCAACAGACGAAGAGGACCGATCCAGTAGCCCGGTGAGCTCCTTGAGGGCCGCCTCCTGTCGCACCCGTAGCGCCCGATAGCCTCGGGCATCCAGCAGGCCGAAACGGCGGGCCAGATAGAGGTAATAGCCCCCTTCCGCCAACGCCCCCCGGGCCGCCTCGAGGGATGCCTTGGCGGTGACGGAGGTCGGGTGGGCGACCGACGCCGCCACCAGGGCTCCCCCACAACGCAACGCGGAGCGACGCAGCTCTCTCAGGAGGGTCGCATCGCGACCGGTCCCGATCCGTTGGGCCGCCCGAACGACCTCCACCGCGTAGGCATCGGCCGCCCGAAACGACGCGACGTGTCCATCCTCGGTCATCGGGTCCACACCTCCTTTCTGAGGTTCCAACGCCAGACCCGGACACGGCCGGTCCCACCGTAAAGCACGACCGCAGCAACCTCCTGACGCCCGTCGGTGAGGAACACGGTGCCGCTACTGCTGGACCCATCCGGCGCGAACGAGACGAGATCCGATTGACCGAAGCGAATCGGGTCTCGAGGCACCGGCATCCAACCCCGTCCCGGCGGGATCCGTCGAACCCTCATCGGTGGCAAGCCGATGAGGGTCCGGTTTCCGTTGCGGCGCCAATCGTGAGGCCCGGAGACGGTCAGGTCGGATCCGTCCGCGATCTCTCGTGCCCGTAGACCATTGCCGTTCCCGTCGGCGACACGCCACCAACTCCAACGCGCATCGGCATGATCGAACCACAGGCCGACGTAACGACGCTCCGTCGTGCTGATCCAGCGCAGGGATTCCAGGGTTGTCGCCAACTCGCGAGAGGCGGCCGCGATCTCCGCGCTTCGCTTCAGCCTGCCGAGACCCGGAAACGCGACCATCGCGACAACACCCAACATCGCGAGGACGGCGAGGAGTTCCACCAACCCCAGACCTCGGGATGGTTCTCCGCGCATCAACCCGAGCTTTTCCCGAGCTTCAGGTGTGGCTTGAGCTTGAGGAACGTCTTCTCTCCGACACCCTTGACCCGCATCAGGTCCTCGAGCCGCTCGAAGGCTCCGTGCTGATCGCGAAACTCGACGATCCGTCTGGCGATCGACGGCCCGACTCCGGGAAGCGTCTGAAGCTGTTCGACGGTCGCCTGGTTGAGGACGACCGTCTGCCGCTCACTCTTCGATGCGGACGCACGCTTTGCGGCATCCTCCGGCTCGGCCGCCAGACCCAGCGTGCCGGCCAGCGAACCGATCAGACACAATGAAACGAGATACTTCTGCAACGATCTCCAGGAACTTCGCATGACTCCGTCTCCTCCTTGGGGTCACGATCCTTCGTGACTCCAGAGAGGACTGCAAATGGCAGACCATGCCGGCATCGTCGCCGACAAGGGATTCCGGGTGTGTAATGCGACAACCGTCCGTCGACGGACAACCTGTCACGAGACGTTGCGCGGACAGGTGACGTCAGAGCGTCTTGACGATGTCCTGAACGATGACCAACCCCATGAACAGGAGCAGGAAGACCAGCCCCACCTGCATGACCCGTTCCTTGATCATGTCCGAGAGGTCGCGTCGCATCACCGACTCGACGCCGAGGATCAAGATGTGACCGCCATCCAGAACGGGGATCGGCAACAGGTTAAGGATCCCCAACTGGAGACTGAAGAAACCCAGCAGATAAAGGAACGTCTCCCCACCGGCCCGCAGGGCATCCTTGGCGACCTGGGCGATTCCGATGGGACCCGAGAGCGTTTTCGTCGAGACCCGCCCCGTAACCAATCGCTTCAACACCACAAACAACGTTTTCGAGAGGGCGATGTTCGTGGCGATGGACTCGGACGCCGCCTCCCCCAGGGTCAGATCGATTCGTGCCGCCTGTATCGCGGTGAACTGAATCCCGATCATCCCGCCGCGCCCCTCGACGAACTTCGGGGTGACGTCGATATCGACGCGTTGCCCATCGCGCATCACACCCAGAGCGACCGCCTGATCCGGCGACTTGATCAGGAGCAGTTGCAACTCGAGTCGCCCGATCCCCTCCGAGCCACCGGCAGCGACGATGTGATCCCCGGGGAGCAACCCGGCAGTCTCTGCAGGTTCCCCGGGGCTGACCAGTTCGATGATGGCCGGCGCACCGCCAAGCCAGCTCACGCCGAAGCCGGGATCCCCGGAGCCGTCTTCGGGATCGAGACCGGTCGCCAATCGCAAGGACTGACGAACTCCCCCGCGCTCGATCTCCATCCCGATCTCATCCTTCGGACGAAGCTTGATGTCCATCAGGTAGTGATCGAGGAAGACCTGTGCATTGCGGACGTCGGACCCTTCGATGGAGACGACCGTATCCCCGAGCTCCAGTCCGGCCCCTTCCGCCGGAGAGCCCTCGACGACATCGGTGATCTGTGGATAGACCTGCGGGACGTCGATCTTGCCGTAGAACGCGAAGTAGCCCCAGAAGACGACGAACGCAAGAATGATGTTGAACGTCGCACCGGCGACGAAGACCAGGAATCGTTGCCAACGCGGTCGGGACAGGAACTCCTCCGGTGCCCCGACGCGATGTTCGTCGGACTCGTCGCCACTCAGGCGGACGTAGCCACCGAGCGGAATCAGCGAGAGACGATAATCCGTCTCCTTTCGACGAAACCCGAGGAGACGCGGACCGAAGCCCAGCGAGAAGACCGGCACACCGATGCGGAACGCCTTGGCGACGAGGAAGTGCCCCAATTCGTGAATGAACACCAGAGGTGCCAGCACCACGACGAAGGCGAACAACGCCTGGAAGAACCCGCCCATCACGTACAGACTCCTTGCTCGACGAATCGCCACGCCGTCTCGCGTGCGGCCGCATCCGCTTCCAGTAGTCGTTCGATCGTGGCGTCGTCGGCATCCCGGTGAGCCAACATGACGGCCGAAAGGATCTTTGGAATCTCGGCAAACCCGATCTTGCCCGCGAGGAAGGCATCGACCGCGACCTCGTTGGCCGCATTGAGGATGGCACACGCGGCGCCACCCTGCCTCAGGGCCGCGTACGCCAGCGAGAGGCAGGGAAACGCATCCAGGTCCGGCTCTTCGAAGGTCCAGCGCGATACTGCGACCGGGTCAAAACGGTCCAGCGTCCCGGCCCGGCGCTCGGGCCAGGTCAACGCGTACTGGATCGGGTGACGCATGTCCGCGACGCCGAGCTGGGCCTTGAACGAGCCATCCACAAACTCCACCATCGAATGGACGACGCTCTGCGGGTGCACCACGACACGGATGCGTTCCGGCGGCAGGCCGAACAGCCAGTGCGCCTCGATCACCTCGAGTCCCTTGTTCATCAGTGTCGCGGAGTCGATGCTGATCTTCGGGCCCATTTCCCAGGTCGGATGCGCGAGAGCCTGTTCCGCCGTCACCTGGGTCAATTCATCTTTCTTCCTGCCGCGGAACGGTCCACCGGATGCGGTCAGCCACAGCGCGGCCACCTCGGCGTCGTCCTCGCCTCGGAGACACTGGTGCAGCGCGTTGTGCTCGCTATCCACGGGCAGGATTCGCGCGCCGGCGCTGTGTGCCGCCGCGGTCATGTGACGCCCGGCGACCACAAGCGCCTCCTTGTTGGCCAGTGCCACATCGACACCCTTCGCGAGGGCCCGTAACGTCGGTGGCATGCCGGCGGCGCCGACGATCGCGCTAACGACCATCTCCACGTCGTCGATGCCGACGATCTCGAGTAACCCCTCGGGGCCGTGGACGATGCGCGGTCCATCGTCGATCAGATCGGCGAGTCGCTCCGCAGCCTCGGCATCGGCGACGGAAACCCATTCCGGCTGAAAACGTTTAACCTGCTGCGCCAACTTCTCGACCTGACGCCCGGCGGCCAGCCCCCGCACGGAGAACAGCGTCGGGTGGTTGGCAACGATGTCCAGCGTGCTAACGCCGATCGAGCCCGTGCTACCGAGGATGACGAGTCGCTTCACACAAGGCCTCTCAGGAGCCAGTCGTAATAGAGGTACAGCACCGGACCGGCGAACAACAGACTATCGATGCGATCCAGGAGTCCCCCATGACCGGGAAGAAGTCCCGACGAATCCTTGACGCCTGTCGCCCGTTTGACCACGCTCTCGGCCAGGTCGCCGAGGATGCCAGCCACCCCAAGCACGATGCCGAGGATCAAGGCGTGATGCAAGGGAAGTCCCTGAAAGAACCAGAAATGCGCCGCGAGCGCCGCGAGCGTACTTCCAAAAAGGGCACCGATCGCACCTTCCCAGGTCTTCTTGGGAGACAGCGCCGGGGCCAGCGGATGCCGTCCGAACGATCGACCGATGTAGTACGCGAAGGTGTCCCCCGCCATCACACAGAGGAACAGTAGGACCAGCATGTCCTGCGACGGCTCTCCACCGATCTCACGCAGGAGCGCGATCGAAGAGATCGCCCCGCCGACGAGTACGGTCGGGAACAGCGTCCCGCACACCGAACGCAGCATGGCCGGTGGATCCGGTCGAGTCCACATCGCCGCCATCATCGTCACCGCGGTGAGAGCGATCAGGATCGCCAGAGGGTCCAGATGGGGCATCGCCGGAAGATGCCGAAGCACCAGCAGGGCCGCCGCGAGCATCGCGAAGAGCGAGAACGGCGGCCCGCCGTCGGTCCGGAGCATCCGGGCACACTCCCAGACCGCGATGATTGCAGCCACGGTCGCGACGACGAGGAACATCCACACCGGCGCGTGCTTGACCAGGAGCCAGAGCGAGGGAAGAAGGAAGACTGCCGTGATGACTCGCTGCATACGACGACGATCAACGCCCCTCGGTGGCGGGATCGACGACAGGCTCGACGACGCGCCCGAAGCGACGGTCTCGACGGCCATAGGCCTCGATCGCCTCCCACAGGTGACGTCGACGGAAGTCCGGCCACAGCGTCTGTGTGACCCAGATCTCGGCGTAGGCGATCTGCCAGAGGAGAAAATTGGAAACTCGCATCTCGCCGCTGGTTCGAATCAGCAGATCGGGGTCGGGCATGCCGGCGGTATACAGCCGACTCTCGAACTGGGATTCATCGAGGGCGTCGGCGTCGACACCATCCCGCAATAAAGCGCGAGCCGCGTCAACGATCTCCTGCCTTCCGCCGTAGGACAACGCGACCGTGAAGGTCAGCCCCTTGCAATGCGCGGTCGCCCGCACCGCATCCGTGACCGCATCGAGGGCCTTGCCCGGCAACTGCTCGGTGCGGCCGATGAAGCGGAAGCGGATGTCATTCCGAAGCAGTGTCTCGCGCTCCCGGATCACGTACTCACGTAGTAGCGACATCAACGTCGAGACTTCCAGTCGCGGACGCTTCCAGTTCTCGTGGGAAAACGCATACAGCGTCAGACACTCGAGGCCGAGCTGGGCGGCGGTCTCCACCGTCTCGCGCACGGCGTCGATCCCCGCTCTGTGACCCGCGACCCGTGGCAGGTATCGCTCGCGAGCCCAGCGTCCGTTTCCATCCATGATGACCGCCACATGACGCGGCAATCGTGCCGGGTCCAGGCGCTCCAGCAGCCCACGCTCCTCGTCGGCGAGGTCGGGGAAGCGGTCAAGATCGATCCGTGAAGACATGAGGGCTCAAGGATAGCGCACTTCCCACAGGATCAGGCCACGAGCCGGAGCCGTCGCCCCTCCCAACGACCGATCCCCCGTGGTGAGCATCACGTCGATCCGACCCTCCTCGAATTTCCCGCGTCCGATTTCCACCAGGGTCCCGACGATATTTCGAACCATGTAGGTCATGAAACCGTCGCCGCGAAACGTCAGCCTCAGTTCGTCGGGAGGGTCGGAGATCTCGATACTCTCGAGTGTGCGCACACGATCCTCGATCTGGCATCGCTTGGCGGTGAAACCGGTCCAGTCGTGGGTCCCGTGAAGACGTAGGGCCGCGCGACGCATCCGCTCGAGGTCCAGCGGCCCGTAGAGGTGCCATGCGTAGCGGGATCGCAACGGATCCCCGTGTTGGGTTCGATCGATCCGATAGCAGTAGGTCTTGCCGACGGCACAGCGGCGGGAGTCGAACGCATCATCCGTGGTCCGAAGTTCACGAACCGAAAGATCGTCCGGGAGGAGGCCCCGTAGCGATTTCAGGATCTCGTCATCGGTGGCGTCGGTCTGCACCCTGGCGTCGGCCACCTGGGCCCTCGCGTGGACTCCCGAATCGGTGCGCCCGGCACCGTGCACCGTCACCGTCCGACCACCGTTGATACGAGTCAGGGCGTCGGCCAGGACCGCCTGGACCGTGCGGCCGTTAATCTGGAACTGCCATCCACAGAAGTCCGTCCCGTCATAGGTCAACTCCAATCGAAGACGTCGACCCGGCTCGCTACCCATCACGGGGTGATGACGACTCGCCGCGCGCGGGTGTCCACCGTCGCCGTGGCGCCGAAGGGCAAGGTTCGCTTCTTACCGAGATGCCCCACCGGTAGTCCGCGGCAGACCGGAATGCCCAGTGGATCGAATGTCTCGCGCAGCACGTCTTTGACCTTGCGGTCCGGCGGGAAGTGGGTCCGCGGCGTCGTCTTCAGAGTTCCGAACAGGACGGCCCGCACACCCTCGAAGGCTCCCGCCTGTCGCCACTGGGTCAGCATCCGATCGATGTGGTAGCAAGACTCGCCGAAGTCCTCGAGAAACAGGACATGTCCCTTCGTCCGCAGCTGGTACGGGGTCCCGAGTAAATAAGTCAGCACGGAGAGATTGCCGCCGACCAGCGTCCCGCTGGCGCGTCCTCGACACAAGACGTTTCGAGGCTCGACGGCGAAGTCCTGTCGTCGCCCGGCCAGAGCCTCTCTCAGACTCCCCGCATGAAAACTCGAGGAATCGTGAAGCTCGGTGACAACGGGACCGTAGAACGCCCGACACACACCGCGCTGACGACCGACGGCCAGGAGCGCCGTGTTATCGCTGTAACCGATCCACGGCCGCGGACGACGACGACGCCAGCGACTCCAGGGAAGACGATCCAGAAGACGGGCCGCACCGTACCCACCCCGTGCGAACCAGATGGCGTCGATGTCGGGCTGCCCCATCATCGCGATCAGATCGTCGGCTCGGGCCTCGTCGGAACCGGCGAGGTAGCCCTGACGGCTCAGCGCGCTCTCACCGACCCGTGTCTGAAACCCCATCTTCTGTAGCGCCTTGAGGCCGGAACGAAACTCGGAACGCTTGACCGCAAACCCCGGCGCGACGACACCCACCGTCGCTCCCGGTCCCAGCGGTCGATTGGCCGTACTCATGAATGGAGCCCTCTCCTTTACGTCTGATCCGAACTCACGGAACGCCGGCCACCCGGCGTCGCCGCGAGCGCGAGTGCCTTCGAGTCTCCCGTAAGCCGAATCCTGTTCCTCGCGAACGAGGTGACGATCATTCATCTAGGAGCGGGATCACTCCCGCCCTCCAGCAACCTACCCGGAAGCCTCGATCGGGCCGATCTCAAACGCTTCCCTATTCGGTCTTGCTCCGTGTGGGGTTTACCAAGCCGCCGGCGTTGCCGCCGACGCTGGTGCGCTCTTACCGCACCGTTTCACCCTTACCGGACACTCCAAACTCTGGTCGTGGTGGCACGACCAGTGGTGGCATCCGGCGGTCTACTCTCTGCTGCACTTTCCGTCCCGTCACCGGGCCTGGGAGTTACCCAGCACACTGCCCTGCGGAGTTCGGACTTTCCTCTCCCAACGGCAACCCGTCGGCAGCGATCATCCGGTCCACTCGAAGACGCTGGCATCGTAGCAAAAGCCGCGACTATCACGGGACGAGTCGACCCACGACGGACTCGATCGCGTCGCGCCCGATCTCACCCTCGCGCAGGATCCTCGGCGGGTCGGAGGCCAGATCGAGGAGTGTCGATGCCTGCCCGCCGGGGCAGGCTCCCCCATCGACCGCAAGGTCGATGCCGTCCAGATCGATCGCATCCACCGTGACCGGCGGCGATGCCCCGTGCCGATTGGCGCTGACACCGCTGATGGGAACCCCCAGTTCTCGGGCCACGGTCCGCGGAACCTCCGCCGCAGGCACCCGGACGGCGACGGTCTGGCGCCCCACGGCGATCGCCTCGGGCCAACCCTCCTGACGGGGTCCCAGTAGGGTCAACGGTCCCGGCCAGAACCGATCGGCCAGCCGATCCAGGTGAGGCGTCTCCGGCCGGAGGATCTGTCGGGCCTGATCGAGATCCGCCGCGAGCATCAAGATCGGTGATCCGGCGCTCTTCCTCTTGATGCGGTTCAGCGACTCGAGAGCGGCCGCGTCACGTCCGCAAACGGCAAGCCCGTAGAACGTGTCGGTCGGGAGAGCGACGACGCCGCCGTCGCGAAGGGTGTCGACGGCTCGGGACCTCCAGCCGGGATCCGCCAGCGCTACAACATCGAACCTGATCGACACGAAACCTCCCTGGCGAGAGTAGCATGGGGCCCGGGAGAGGAGATCGATGCTCGGACGTCAGAACCCAGTGATCCGGCGCCTACGCACTCTTCGGCGTGACGGGGATGCCCGCCGCGAGGCCGGTGTGCTCCTGGCCGAGGGAATCCACCTCACACGGGAGGCGCTGTCGTCAAACGCCAGCTTCGAGACGGTGGTGGTCTCTCCGGGCATCCACACCCACGCCGAGGGACCTGCGCTTCTGCAGGAGCTGGCCCGACGCGACGTTTGCCCACTGGAGACGACGGACTCCGTCCTCGCGTCACTGCAGGATGTTCGCTCACCCCAGCCGATCCTGTCCGTCGTTCGGACTCCCACGTTCGGTGTCGACTGGCTCGTCGAACGCAATCCCCCGTTCGTCCTGGTCGTCGCCGGGATCCAGGATCCCGGAAACCTCGGCTCGTTGATTCGCACCTCGGAGGCCGCCGGCGTGGGCGGGCTGATCCAGCTTCGCGGCGGCGTGGATCCGTTTCACCCACGTGCCGTGCGTGGCTCGATGGGCTCGATCTTCCGGCTCCCGACTGCGGTCATGGAGACCGACCCCTGCCTGGCGACGTTGCAGCGACAGGGGCGGACCAGGGTCGGGGCCGCCGCCGGGGCGGGGACGACGCTCCGCGAGTTCCAGTGGGAAGATCCGGCAGCGCTCTTTCTTGGTAGTGAAGGCTCGGGTCTACCGGCAACGTTGCTGGGTGCCATGGACCAACGGGTCACGATTCCGTTGGCGTCGACGGTGGAGAGCCTGTCGGTAGGGGCGGCGGCGGCGGTCCTGCTGTTCGACCGTGCGGCCCGGCGCTCAACCTGACGAACCGTCTTCGTCGCTGCGACCCGCGCTCCGACGGATCACACGAAATCTCGGCTGACCCTGCCCCGTTGCCTCGATGGGCGGATCCTCGACGACTTCGGCTTGATCGACGTTCTCGACTTCGTCTTCCGGCTGTTGAATCGGTTCCGTGACCGTGCCGGCCAACGGGAGCGTAAAGACGACCTTCGTTCCGCGACCCGGCTCGCTGTCCACGTGGATTCGGCAGCCGTGCGAACGCAAGATGTCCTGGACGATCGCGAGCCCGATTCCGTTGCCCTCGCGGGACTCGCCGGCCTCCGGTTGGGCCCTGAAGTGCCGATCGAAGATCCGTGCGATGTCCTCGCGAGCGATACCGATGCCGGAATCTTCAATCTCGATCCGCACGTAGCGGTCATCCGAGCCCCGGGCGCGGATGCCCACGTCGCCACCGGGCTCGCTGAATTTGATGGCGTTAGACAGGAGGTTGATGAACACCTGCTGGATCCGATTCCGATCGGCACACAACTCGAATCGCCCGCTGTCCATCGACGTGTCGATGCGGATCGAGCGGGCCTTGGCACGCTCGGTCATCAAGGCAACCGCCGACGACATCACATCGGCCAGGTCGAATCGTGTCAACGTCAGGCGTCCATCGTCCGACTCCGAGCGCGCGAACGACAAGAGGCCGTCGATCATCCCGATCAGACGGTCGATATTGTCGAGACTGAGTCGCAGCCCCTTTCGCTGCTCCTCGTTGATCGTCCCGAGTCGTTCCTTGAGGATCATCTCCGTGAAGCCGCGTATCGCAACCAGAGGCGTCTGCAACTCGTGCGAGACGTTTCCAAGCAAGTTGGACTTCATCGCGTCCAGACTACGCAGTTCGTCGTTGACGTGATCCAGTCGACCCGCGCGATCCTCCAACTCCTTGTTGACGGAGTCCAGTCGCCGACACGCGTTCTGCAGTTCGACACGGGCCAGCTCGGCCTCCTCGACCTGTCGCTCAAGGCGTCGCTCGGCCTGTTTGCGCTCGCCTACGTCGTGGAACACCAGGACCCACCCGAACTCCTGCCCCCGTCGACCACGTAACGTCGCCGCGTTAAGCCTCAGATCGTAGCCCTCGCCGCCATCGAGGTCCCAGCGACCCTCTCGAGGCTTGTCGGCGAGATCGAGTAGTTGATCGGCGACGGCCGGCTGCCCCCGGCCACGCAGGACCGTCGCCAGCGACGAGCCCGTCTCGCCGAGTACCTGCCCCGCAACCAAACCGAATCGTTCCAGGAATGCACGGTTGGTCATCTGCACCCGTGGACCCACCGGCGACTGGATCAGAACCACGACGCCGTCGGCCGTCGCCTCGAGCAGTGCGTCAAGCCTGGCCTCATTGCGATGCAACTCTTGTCGCGCCCGGCGCTCGAGTGTTTCGTCGTGCACGAGGAGCAGGACCGCAGGCGCCCCACCGTAGTCCACCGCGCGCAGATCCATCCGCGTCGAGAGCTCTCGACGATCCGATCCCGCCACCAGGTTGCATCGAAGGGACTGGGATCCCTTACTCTCGGACTCGATGCGCACCAGCGTCTCTTCGACGATCAGCAGGTCCCGCGTCGCGATGTGATCGCGAAGTTCGAGACCGACAATGTCGGCCTCTTTAACACCGAGGATCTCGGCGAATCGCGGATTGGCGAACAACACGCGTCCGGAACGAATGATACTGACGCCGTCCCCCAGAGCGTCCAGAAGTCGCCGATAACGCTGCTCGGCCTCCTCGCTTCGTCGCTCGAGCCGCACACGTTCGGTGATGTCGTCGACAAGCAACAGGAAACCCACCGGCTGTTGATTCCCGTCTTGCAGCATCCGAACGGCGACAAGGGCGTCAAAGGCCTCACCATCCTGGCGACGCATGATGGAGCGTTCCTCGATGCCACGCTCGCGCAGAGACTTCCGTGCGAGCTTGGGCAGAAACGCCTTGTAGGAACCGTCTTCGAAGAGAACCGCCGCAGGTCGCCCGATGACATCCCGGGCGCTCCAGCCAAACAGTCGCTCCGCACCGGAGGAGAACTCTCGCACGTCCCCGTCAAGATCGGTGCTGACGACGGAACGCGTCTCGGCAGCCGCAAGGAGATTGCGATCTCTGTCTTCGTCGACCGCCTGCTGTTGTCGGCGGTCGTCCAGGTCCCGACCGAGCCGGTCGATGGCATCCTGGACCACATCGAACGAGGCCTCGACATCCCCACGGGATTGTCGGGCTTCGCCGTCTCGCAGTCCTTCGAGCTGGCCGACCAGGACGCGCACCGCGTCCCGCTGACGACGTCTCCACGCCAACAACAACACCATCGAGACGAAGAAGATCACCACGACGATCAACCCGGCGGCCAGAACCGTGGCTCCCGGCGCCTCCCTCAGGAGCGGCGGAAGCAGGGTTCCCAGGTTGACGGGATGCAGCTCCATCCGGCTTCCCCTAGTGGTTCGCGGGCAGCTGGCCGCCCTGGAAGGCGGCGGCCGGTGGTGCGGGCTCGGCAAACAGGTACCCCTGACCGAAACGAGCACCGGAATCGATCAACGTATCGACCTCCTCGCGACACTCGACTCCTTCCGCGATCACCTCGGCCCCGATCGAGTGGGACAGGTCGACGATCGTGGAAAGAAGTTCCTGCTTGATCAGATTCTCGTGAACGTCCCGCACGAGCGAGACATCCAATTTCATGTACTGCGGACGGATGCGTTCGAGGAGCTCACGACCGGCGTAGCCGGTCCCGATGTCGTCAAGAGCCACTGCGTAGCCCTGGTCCTGCACGTTCCGCAGCACCTCGACAAAATGGTCACCGTTGGTGTCCGCGCCACGCTCGGAGAACTCCAGAACAAGATCCTCGGGTTGAAGCGAGATCGCCTCGAGTTGCCGGAAGAGGTCGCCTTCCGTCTCCCACCCCTCGGCGTCCTCCGCATGGGCCAACGCGTTGACGAAGATCTTCCCGCGCCCGACCATCTCGGCCGAGGCTCGCAACGCCGTCTCGCGGCAGAGACGATCCAGATCCCCCGAACGACCCATTCGCTTGGAGACTGCAAACATTCTGCGCGGGCTCTCCAGCTCACTGTCGTGCGGACCACGACTGAACGCCTCCCAGCCGAGCACCGCGCGATTCTTCAGATCGACGACGGGCTGGAACAACGTCTCCACCGCGGCACGGGAGATGATCTGATCCAGAGCTTCACTCCACGAGGATTCGCGTCGCCGTTCGACCCGTGCGTCCATCGCCGCGGCCTCCGCGACCGCGTGCTGCAGTCTTCGTTCGAATCGATAGAACGGATTCTGCGAGAGACGGGCGTGGCCGGCTTGCACCTGCGGTGACGGATTCAGTCGATCGAGGCCATGCCCGGCGAGGGCACCCGATACGGCGGCCCGCAGGGCCTGCGCACCGCTGCTCAACCGCTCGGTGGTCCACTCGCTACGCTCGTTCTCGTCCCACACGACGACGACAAATCCACACCCTCCCGCATGATCGATGGCGAGCAACGCGCCGTCGGCGAGGGAATCCGCGATCGACTCTCTCAGCGCTGCGGCCGCCACCGTGACCACCTTGTCGTAGACCTGCCAGCCGTAGAGCGATTCGACGGTCGACAGTTCCCCCAGACCGACGTGAAGAAGCCCGAGGCTTCGTCGTTTGTCCAGGAGCCCGCGGAAACGATCGATCAGCACCGCATAGACCGGAAGGTCGGTCGTACGATCGTGGGTCACACCTCGCAGCCTCAGGAATTCTCGGCGGTAGTCCATCATCGACTCCGATCGATCAGTCGACCGACACGGGCCAGGAGGTCATCGACGGCGAAGGGCTTACAGAGGTAGTCGTCGGCTCCCTCCTGCATGCCCTGAACCTTGTCCCGCATCTCGTCCTTGACCGAGAACATCAGGACCGGCATCTTCGCCGTCGCCTCGTCGGCACGGATCATCCGAAGGGTCTCCCAGCCATCAATGCCCGGCATGTTGATATCCAGGAGCACCAACTCGAATGATTCGGCGGCAAGACGCTTCAGGGCCTCGTCGCCGGAGGCACAGCCTTCGACTTTGTAGGCGGCGCCCTGCAGCACCATCACGGCGAGATCGCGGATATCCGGCTGGTCATCGACCACCAGGACTCGCGGCGCATCCGTCATCGAGGTCCTCCCCTTCTTCGCGCCGGCAAACGACGCTATTCTGGAAAGTACCACCCTTTTGTTTGGACCGGCAATGAGTAATCCGACGGTGTTTTCGTGGCAAAGCCCTGTATTCAGGGCAGTTGCGGCCGTCCGGGTTCCGACGGGGCATCGCCGGCCTCGAACCCGTGGTACAACGGCGACGATCGGACACGAACTCTGGAGGAATCGTCATGAGTGCTGCCGTCAAGGGAGGCCTCGGCCTCGGAATCGCCGTCGTCGTCTTTAACCTGATCTTCCTCGGCGCAGGAATGCATCGGAACCCGCTGCTCGGTTTTCTGGCGATCGCGATTTACATCGGATTGACCATCCTGTTCCTCGTTCTCGCGCTGCGAAAATCGCGCACCGAAAATCCCTACCTCAAACAGGTCATGAGTAGCGTCGTCCTCGGCGTGGTCGCGGCCGTCATCATTACGATCGGTTCCATCGTCTTGACGACCATGGTCTTCCCCGACTCGATTCAGCAGCAGTCGGAGGCGACGCTGGAGTTCCTCGAAGGCGCCAACCTACCGCAGGAGGCTCTCGACGCGCAGATCGAGAAGCTCGAGTCGCTCACGGCCAACGGTCAGGCGATCCAGGGCGGGATCTTCACGATCATTACCTGCCTGGTGGTTGGACTGATCGCCGCGATCTTCGTGCGCAAGAAGTAAGGGGGATCCCCCTTCCCTTCGCGCAGGAGATCTAGTGTACGGAAGAGATCAAAAGGGGGGGGATCCGTCAGTCGGATTAGTTGTACCGCGGATTTCCCGGCGTAACCGACCCCTGCGGACTATCCAGCGGACACCCGATCCGCAGTCCTTACTCCGTCTCCTGCAACTCTTCCATCGGCGGGCAACTACAGACCAGATTGCGATCGCCATAGGCGTTGTCGATCCGCGCGACCGGCGGCCAGTACTTCCGCT